>JBBRGL010000192.1:0-5798 GCA_038240675.1 Peptostreptococcales bacterium | reverse complement strand
CAAAGCAATTTATAGATGAAAATGAATAATAGAGTCAAGATATTTAGGGATGCTTATATAATGAGCGTCCCTTTTTAGTTGAGAAAAAGGAGGAATGAACATGGCAGAGGTTATTGCAATAGCCAACCAAAAAGGTGGCGTAGCCAAAACGGCAATAACGCTTAACTTAGGGTATTCGTTAATGAAATTTGGTAAAAAAGTGCTGATGATCGATTTTGATGGATAAGCCAATTTAACAACTTGCTTTGGCATAGAAAAACCGAACAGTATCGAAACGAATATTGCACATTTGATGATTGCATAAATGATTAGGGTGTCAAAAGCCCGTAGTTGATCTTATTCATACTGCATATAGTTCCGGAATGTTCAACTGGAACTATATGCAGTATGAATAATCGAGAAACTTACTTTTGACACTCTCATCATAAATGAATGAAGAAGCTATTCCAGAACGATCAAACTATATTGTATCGAAAATTGGCATCACGCAGATTATGACTACATTGACAAAAGAATATGGTCGGGGCTATAGCCGAAGTATTTTATTTAATAGGATAAAATTCTATGACAAATTCAAGGATTTCTCAATTGTCCAGACACTGTCTGGACAATTGAGTTGGTCACATATTGTAGAAATAATAAGAATTGAGGATAAACTAAAATGAGATTTTATCTAGCGATGGGTATAAGCACTTGTCTGAAGAGTCCATTCAACAGGTGCTTTTTCAAAAAAACAAGAAGAAAGCCTTGGCATTACTTGGACTTTGGTTCAAAAGCAGAGGATAGTATTAGTACAAAAGCAGAATGAGAAATGGCACCGGAACAGGATGAAATTGAATTTGAGATTATGAAGAGAGAACATTAAAGCGCATAAACAGGCCCTCCTGCACTACTGAAACAGCGTCCAGTGATTCGCAACGAATCAGTTTATATAATAGGGATTGGAATCATTGAAAATGCTTTTTCCAACTCAAATCGTCATAAATATTATGATAACGTAATGATTTACCTTATGTTTCCTGTGATTTTTTGTTATGATAGAAATATAAGAAATTTGGGGTTACAGGGGTGCAAGGATGTCTACTTTCAATGAGCAGCGAAGGGTCAAAATTTTGTTGTTGAAGGTGATGAAAATTTAAAGGAATGCCTAAAGTCATTGTTTTTATAGTCGTCGGGTTAAGAATAATGAATTTGTTGGAGGTGCACAGTGGATAAAGAGACAGGAATTAAGCTATTTGAAGACAAAAGAGTTCGTGTTTTATGGGATGAAGATCAAGAAAAATGGTTTTTTTCGATTATAGACGTTGTAGGTGTCCTAAGCGAAAGCTATAATCCTAGAAAATACTGGAGCGTACTTAAAACAAGATTGAAATCTGAAGGAAGTCAACTGGCTACAAATTGTAGCCAGTTGAAAATGAAAGCTGAAGATGGAAAAATGCGGTTGACAGATGTTGCTGATACCGAAGAAATTTTAAGACTCATTCAATCAATCCCATCATCAAAAGCAGAACCGTTTAAAATGTGGCTCGCAAAGGTGGGTAGTGAAAGAATAAATGAAACCGCTGATCCAGAGCTTACTATAGAACGCGCCTTGGAAACCTACTTGAGGAAGGGTTATTCAAAAGAATGGATTGACCAAAGGTTAAAAACCATAGAAGTCAGAAAAGAACTGACGGATGAATGGGATAATCGAGGTGTTCAAAAGGGCGTTGAATATGCAATGTTGACGGACGAAATCACAAAAGCTTGGGCGGACTTAACTACAAAAGAATACAAGAACCTCAAAGGTTTGAAAAAAGAAAATTTGCGAGACAATATGTCCAATCTTGAGTTGGTTCTCAATATGCTTGCAGAAGCATCAACAACGGAAATTTCTAAAGAAAAGCAGCCTGAGACATTTGAAGAAAATAAAGTTGTCGCTCGGCAAGGTGGGCTAGTAGCTAGTGCAGCGAAAAAACAACTCGAAGAAACCACGGGCAAAAAAGTTGTGACAGGTAAGAATGCAAATGATACTCAAAAACTTAAATAGGTTCAGTGAACCGAGGTGAAAGTATGGCTAAAAGCTCTAATCAAAAGTTAAAACTTCTCTATCTGCTAAAAATGCTAGAACAAAAAACAGATGAAGACAATACCATGACCATTAGCGATATGATCAATGAGCTGAAACATCACAACATCACGGCTGAACGCAAGTCTATCTATGACGATCTTGAAGCGCTAAGGCTGTTTGGTCTGGATATAGCCGTACGCAAATCAAAGACGACTGACTACTTCGTTGCGGGACGTTTATTTGAGTTGCCAGAACTCAAGCTTCTCGTCGATGCCGTACAGTGCTCAAAATTCGTAACCCATAAAAAAAGCAACGAATTGATCAAAAAAATTGAGAGCCTGGCGAGTAAACATCAAGCTATGTCGCTGCACCGCCAGGTCTATGTCTTAGATAGAGTCAAAACAATCAACGAGAGCATCTACTACAACGTGGACAGTCTTCACGTGGCAATCGCTCAAAACAAACAAGTGACATTCAAGTACTTTGATTACGACATTATGAAAGAAAAGGTTTATCGAAAAAATGGGGACAAATACGCCGTGAGCCCCTATGGGCTGTCTTGGGATGACGAGAACTACTACTTGGTTGCTTTTTCCCAAAAGTACAATAACTTCACCCATTACCGCGTAGACCGAATGTCAAACATTGAACTGTGTGAAACCCCAAGAGATGCGCTCCCTCAAAATGAACATTTCAACATCGCCGAATATTCAAAAAAGGTTTTCAATATGTTTGGCGGTAAAGAAGAAACAGTAAAACTCAAATGTGACAACTCCCTCGTCAATGCGATGATCGACAGATTTGGCAAAGACATCATGATTGCCAAACTAGATGATGAGCATTTTACTATTTGGGTCAAAGTCGCCTTAAGCTCCACATTTTACGCATGGCTGGCCCAATTTGGGAATAAGGTGAAGATCCTGTCTCCAGAGATAGTCGTTCAAAAGTATACAGATTTTATAAAAGAAATTGGTAAGTGTTATGAATAGCAGAGACCACTGAAAAACTGCGAATTTCTTTGTTGTTGTACCAAACGACCGGCTTCGAAAGAAAATCAGTTGATGTCTCATACTCTGTAAATCGAGCATGAACACTCCCTTAGGGATTTTCCAACTTAACGATGATGCCGTTAAGTTGCAAAAATACGTTGACTAAAGCTCCAGTCCTCATTTGGCACACGCCTCGAACTTCTTGCTTTTGATTGGCCTCAAAAATCCGACTTGTTCAGTGGTCTCGAGTAGCACTGTCCGTTTTATGGGGCATATGGTTTGATAGAATGAGTTTATGAAGAGTTGTGTGGTTCTAAAGCAACAGGAGTTGGTTAATTCAGTAGGGGATAAAAAGCTTAATAGGAAAATTGTAGTATGGCACAAATGACTTGATAGGATATATTGAGAAATTCAAGCTTAGGAGGTGATTGGATGTCGTATTATGGACACTCAGGAATTCTGCCAGATAAATCTGATTGGCAATTATTAAGGGATCATCTCACTAATGTAGCAGATATGGCGGCCGAATTTGCTCAGTCTTTCAATGGATCTGAGTGTGCTTACCTTGCAGGTCTTATGCACGACATTGGAAAATACTCAAATGAATTTCAACTAAGGCTACAAGGGTCACCTGAAAAAGTGGATCATTCTACAGCTGGTGCTCATGTGGCATTAAGCTTGTATGGCGAACTGCATGGGAAGTTGTTGGCTTATCCTATTGTTGGCCATCATGGTGGGATGCCCGACTGGGAAGACGCAAGTCCTTCTTCGCTAAAAGCAAGACTAATCAAAAAAGATTTAAAAGATTTTTCCCAATGGGAAATTGAAATCTCAGTTCTTTTACGAAAAAACAAACCCATGATTAAGCTTAAAGGAGAACAAGCTACTCAGGGATTTCATCTAACAAATTACATAAGAATGATTTACTCCTGTTTGGTTGATGCGGATTTCTTAGATACAGAAAAAGCATTTGGCAGTATTAATTCGGAGTACAGAAGCAATAAGACTAATTTATTGGTACTTCACGCTCTATTAGAAACAAAGCTAGCATCGTTATCTGATATTATTATTACAGGATCAATTAATTATTATAGAAGTCTGATTCTAACTCAGTGTATAGAAGCATCTAATCTAGGTCGAGGACTTTATACATTGACAGTTCCAACAGGTGGTGGTAAAACACTGTCGTCAATGGCATTTGCGCTTAAACACGCAATTAAAAATGGTATGAAACGTGTTATTTATGTTATACCTTACACAAGTATTATTGAACAAAATGCTAGGGTCTTTAAAAACATCTTTGGTGAAGAAAATGTTCTTGAGCATCATAGTAATTATTTGTTTGATGACTTATTGGATGCTGAAGACGGTAGTGTCGCTTCCAATATTGGACTCCGGCTTTCATCACAAAATTGGGATGCACCAATTATCGTAACTACCAATTTACAATTCTTCGAGTCTTTTTTTTCAAATAAGCCGTCAAAATGCAGTAAATTGCATAATGTAGCTAACAGTGTAGTGATTCTCGATGAAGCTCAAATGTTGCCTACCGAGCTTTTAAAACCATCTGTTGCACTACTAGGAGAATTGGTTTCGAATTATAATTCTAGCGTTGTCCTATGCACCGCAACACAACCTTCATTAAGTCCATTTTTACCAAAAAAAATAAATGTGCAAGAGATAATGGAATCGCCTAGTGAATTATATGAAATTTTCAGGAGAGTACAAGTCACTTCGCTTGGGCCAGAAGAAGTGTTAGATGAAGATTTAGCTTTATTGTTGAACGAACACCATCAAGTGCTTTGCATCGTCAATACAAGAAATCATGCATACAAATTGTATGAGTTGCTGAACAAAGCAGATGGAGTCTTTCATTTGAGTGCTAGAATGTGCCCGGAACATCGGAGAGAGGTTTTGAGTCAGATTAGACAAAGGCTTGCTACTCATAAAATGTGCAAAGTTATCTCAACTCAACTTATAGAAGCAGGCGTGGATGTAGATTTTCCGGTTGTATACCGCTCAATAGCTGGTATCGATTCTATAGCTCAGTCTGCGGGAAGATGTAATCGTGAAGGCCGATTATCTTCAGGAAAAGTCTATGTATTTGAACCTGAAAAACATGGTAGACCAGGTGGGTATATGAGCTTAACAGCGTCGAAAGCCCAGGCTGTTTTTAGAAATTTTGATGATCCACTTTCGTTAGAAGCTGTGAATAGTTACTTTGATGATTTGTATCATACCCAAGATGACCAATTGGATAAAAACGGAATCATGAATCTTCATAAAAATGAGTCAGCAGAAATGAAGATTCCCTTTAATGAGATCGCACAGTCTTATCAAATTATCAATAATGGGATGAAGAGCGTTATAGTTCCTTTTGGTGTAGATGGGGATAGATGTGATTCTGAAAGAATCATAAAGGACATGGCTTATTCCAAATATCCGGGGACACACGCTCATAAGCTACAGAAATACACAGTCCAAATTTATCCTTATGAGCTAGAAGCACTTCAAGATGAAGGTGCAATAGAGTTAGTACAAGATGCCTACCATGTGTTAACAAATACAGATTTCTACTCTGATGAATTTGGGTTAAAAATACCAGTTAAGAATCAAATGATGAAAGAAACATGGATATTCTAAATTTAAGGAGGTGGTTCGATGAGTTACGGAATCAAGTTAAAAGTGTGGGGTGACTATGCATGTTTTTCTAGACCAGAAATGAAAGTAGAACGGGTAAGTTATGATGTGATGACACC
>JBBRGL010000191.1:0-5799 GCA_038240675.1 Peptostreptococcales bacterium | reverse complement strand
AAGTCAAATGGGCATGCAAACCTTACCAAGTACTGCATACTGACAGATGGACTGAGGGTCTCTCAGCCAAGAGAGCGGGCAATTACTCTGATTAGAGCGGTTAGAAAGCATGATTTTAGTCATTTAGTATCGCTCCAGCACGATTACTTAGACCGTTACTGGGAAGCTTCAGATATTGAAATCATGGGAGAAGAATCAATTCAGGCATCTCTACGATTTATGGTATTTCAATTGCTTCAATCCGTAGGGATAGATGAATATTCAAACGTTTCAGCTAAGGGATTGTCCGGCGAAGGGTATGAGGGGCATTACTTTTGGGACACTGAAATCTATGTAATTCCCGCCTTGCAAATGAGCCAACCCCAAATGGCGCGCAGTTTACTGGAATATCGCTATCGGATTTTACCATATGCAAGGCAGCGCGCGTTGGAACTTGGGCACAACAAGGGGGCAGCTTATCCATGGCGGACTATTTCTGGGATTGAATGTTCGAGTTATTTTCCAGCGGGAACGGCGCAATACCATATCAATGCAGATATTGCTTATTCTTTTATTCAGCATTATTTATATACGGGCGACATCTCCTTCTTGGTCTATAGAGGTGCAGAGGTTATCTGGGAAACGGCGCGGATTTGGCTCGAAATCGGCAATAATACTGAAGGACGTTTTATGATCCACAATGTCACTGGGCCTGACGAGTACACAGCTATAGTCAGCAATAATTACTATACAAACGTCATGGCCAAGTACCACTTGACATGGGCTGGAAAGCTATATAGCCTATTCGAAGAGACTGGGGATATAGACATTATGGGCCATGTGCATCAACTGATGGAGAGAATCAAGCTTGATTCAAGTGAGTTTGAGCTCATGGGCCGTGCCGCTCAAACGATGTATTTTCCCTTTGATGCGCAGAGAAACATACAGCCACAAGATGATACATTTTTACAAAAGCCTATTTGGCCTTTTGAAACGACGACAGAGCAGCAGTACCCACTCCTTCTTCATTTTCACCCTTTGACAATATACCGATTCCAGGTTCTCAAACAGGCAGATACAGTCCTTGCACACTATCTAATGGAAGAGTATTCGACCTTAGAAGTCATGCGCAATTCATTTGATTACTATGAGTTGCTAACAACTCATGATTCCTCCTTGTCGGCTTGTATTTATGGCATTATGGCATCTCGATGCGGCTATCCAGAAAAAGCATACGACTATTTCTTGGAATCCGTACAGCTGGATTTGATGGATACCCACAAGAATACCAAGGATGGACTGCATATGGCAAACATCTCTGGCACCATATTAAGTGTCATTCATGGCTTTTCTGGACTGAGGGTAAGCGACGGGGGATTATCATTTAGACCCAAGCTCCCCAAAGCATGGACGGGCTATCGCTATCAGCTCCAGTATAGACACAGAAAGCTAATGGTTGAAATGGGCGAAAAATTCACCCTTAAACTTAAAGCGGGAAAACCGCTCCAAATAAAAGTCAATGATCTGACCTATGTTTTAAAGGATGAACTGTGTATAAACCCCATTAAGGCGGTCATATTTGATTTAGATGGTGTATTGACGGATACATCGCATCACCATTTTCTAGCATGGCAAGTACTCGCCAGAGAGCTGGGCTGTGATATAGATTTAAGCGTTAAAGATGCAGTCAAAGGGATATCGCGCATGGAATCTCTTGATATTGTTTTAAAAGAATGCGGCCTCACTGAGAAGTACTCACATATGGAGAAAGGTCAATTGGCAGATCAAAAGAATGCGCTTTATTTGGAGACAATTCGTCAATTTGATCCGAGCAATTTGGCAAAAGGTGCATTAACAATTCTCGAAGGATTGAAATCCAAGGGTTTGAAATTGGCGTTAGCATCTGCTTCGAAAAATGCTCCTTTGCTCCTGAATAAACTTGGAATTACGCACTACTTTGATGCAGTCGTCGATCCACGGACAATTGAAAACGGGAAACCTGCTGCAGATATATTTTTAAAAGCAGCTGAGATGCTCACCGTTGAACCTGAATTTTGTCTTGGTATAGAGGATGCCTACGCAGGGATTGAAAGTATTCACAGTGCGGGGATGCGCGCCATCGGTATTGGCGAAAAAACACTGCTTACCAATTGCAAAGACGTGTATCCATCACTTGACTTATTGACCTTTTTGACATAAAAATTCGTCCAATAAAAGCAGCTTCCCTTGAAGATAAGGAAAGCTGCTTTTGTGTCCTATTGATAGGCTTTTTATAGAGGCGTATAATAGTTTTAAAAGAATGAGAGAAAAGGGGATAGGATGATGAGTCGAAATAGGAGTATCGAGGCTGCACACGAAGTACACCTCAAAAATGGAATGATGCTGACTCTGAGGCCAGCAGTTGAAAGCGATGCAGAGCAAATGATCCAGTACTTGAACCAAGTGGGCGGAGAGAGCGACAATCTATTATTTGGTGCAGACGAATTTCATATGACTGTGGAACAAGAAAAAGCCTTCATTACTCAGGCATCAGATGATCCGCAAACCCTCATGCTCCTCGGCCTCATAGGGGATCAAATTGTGAGCATTTCACATATAGGTGGAACAAGAAGAAAGCGCATTGCCCATAACAGTGATTTGAGTGTATCCGTTAAAAAGTCTCATTGGGGACTGGGCATTGGACGAGCGGTCATGGAAGCGCTCATTGCATTTGCACACGAGAACCCTGTGATTCAAATCATCAGCCTAGGTGTCAAGAAAGACAACGCCAAAGCGAAGGTTCTTTACGAATCCTTAGGATTTGAAGCAATTGGCATACACAAAAACTTCTTCAATATCAACGGCGTTTATGACGATGAGATACTCATGGACCTTCATTTGGAGTAAGTCTATTTATCTTGTGCGCTCCAAAGGAGCATTCGGCTAGCGCCAGCGATTCGGCGTCCCAACGGGACATTCGGCCAGCGAAGCGATTGGCGGGGAGGGATTGTTTTTTAATCCATCCCCATTTACCTTTACTCACTAATTTGACCTTCCTTTTGGAGTGCTTGTATTTTTTTATAGGTTTTATAGGCAAGGGGTGCGAGGAAGAGAACAACAAGTCCGTTGAGTGAAGTGGACATGAGATTGAGTGCTACATCTGCTGCAAGACCTATGCTGAGGTTGAGGGTCAGTGCGCTGACGTTTAGGAGGAGAAGGACCATGAGTAGGGTGAGTATTCCCTTGAAATGCTTGATTTTTGAAGGGTTGTCGGTGTAGAGTTCAAAGGGTTCGGCACTGGCTTTTTTTCTAAGGAATACCCATCTAAACCAAGTGCCAACACAGTCGATCCCCATGCCCTCGAGAAAGGCTAAATAGGCGCGACTTTCTGGATGATTGTGAAACTGATCGAGTAGTTCGATGCGATAGACATATTCATTGGGCTGACCTTGTTCGAAAAAATAGGTCATGAAGGTGTAACGGGTGAACTGATAGCCCTTTGCAGACATTTCATTGATCCATTTTTCTTCCTTTTCGTAATCAATATAGATTTTATGGATTTTAGTGATCATGGGGTGTTCCTCCTAATATATTGAGTCCTGTGTTGTGAAGCTCTTTTAAACGTTCTAGCTCTGACTGGACCACAGATCTGCCTAATGGGGTAATCTGATATTGCTTTTTACGGTCGTTGTCCTCTGAGGGAAGCGTTTTGATCCATTTTTTTTCGACGAGGGTATTGAGGGCGCCGTAAAGGGTGCCTGGACCCAAGTTCACTCTGTCGTGACTGATGTCTTTGACGTACTGCATAACGCCGTAACCGTGCATGGGCTCTATGAGGGACAAGAGAATATAGTAGACGGCTTCGGTGAGGGCGCCTCGATCATTGCTTTCTGGCATAAATTTGCTCCTTTTGTCGGCAACCGTTATATCGGCTTCCGAACTATAAGTATATCGCCAACCGATATATATATCAATAGAGATTTATTTATTTTTTTCTTTATCTGAACGATAAGCGATCATGTCCTCTTGCAACGCAAAGGATTATGTCTTCTGAATAGCAGATTGAGTAGGGTGTCAAAAGCCCTTAGTTGATCCTATTCATACTGCATATAGTTCCGGAATGTTCAACTGGAACTATATGCAGTATGAATATTTGAGAAACTTGCTTTTGACACCCTAATCCTTGAATAGAGTACACAAATCATTAGAGTACTGTGATTGGAACTGGATGAGACCCTAAAACGATTACCCGAATACTACCGTCCCACTACTGCCCCACGCGAAGCGCCGAACTCCCCAACTGATCACTATGCCATACGAATGTTGTAGTATTTCAGGACATTTTCGAATACACATCACATAGAGATTTATTTATTTTTTTCTTTAGAATGCTCACGTTCGGGTATACAATTAAAATAGGTGTGATTTTGAATGACATGAAATAGTGAACAACTTGGGTAAGCAGTAGTGAAAAATGATGAAAAGGAGGGTTGGATGCATGAAACAATTTGAAAAACCAAGGATCTTTATTAGTAAATGTCTAGGACAGTCTCATTGCCGCTACGATGGTCAGGTGATCGGGAGCGATGTGGTGGAGGGCTTGTCGCCCTTTGTAGAGTACGTCACCACATGTCCGGAAATGGCTATAGGGCTTCCTGTACCAAGAGAAGCACTGAGGATTATTCGCAGTGCTCATCAGGAAGACAGACTTGTTTTTTCAAACAGCGGCACAGACAAAACCGAGGATATGCTCCGATATTCAGAGACTTATCTCAAAGAACTTGGCAAACAGGATATTGACGGCTTTATCCTCAAGCACCGATCGCCTTCCTGTGGAATGAACGATGTTAAAATCTATAAGGAGACGGGCAAATCAAGTGGTCTCCCTGGAAAAACCACAGGTCTTTTCGGACGCACTGTTGAGAAATTGTTTCCCCATGTGCCCATTGAAAATGAAGGCAGACTGCTGAACTACAACATTCGGGAGCACTTCATGATTCGTGTCTTTATGATGCGAGATTTCAAACGCGTCAAAAAAACCGGTAAAATAGCTGAATTGATTGCTTTTCATTCTGCCAATAAATATCTTCTTATGGCTTTCAGTCAGCGGTATCTCAGTGTCCTCGGAAAAATCACTGCCAACCACGAAGGGTATGACTTCCAAACACTCGTGACATCCTATGAAATGACCCTCGCAAAAGCATTGGAACAACAACCTTCTATACAGCGAAATATCAATGTTCTCCTGCACGTTTTTGGCTACTTTAGAAACCATCTGAGCAGTGATGAAAAAGCATATTTTTTAGAAAACATGGAATTGTACCATCAAAAGCGCATTCCTTTTTCTGTTCTCCTTGGGATCTTAAAATCCTGGATTATCCATTTTGACGAGCCTTACCTCAAAAGCCAGACCATTTTTGAACCTTATCCAGCGCATTTGTTTAAAGTGACAGATTCGGGCAAAGGACTTTAAACGGTTATTTCTCGGAAATCAAAGAGCGTTTTGAACACATTAAGAAATTCGGGAATTGGTTTTGCCTGTTTCATGACATCAAAAGAGGTCTATCTCAAAAAACGAAATGGTACATTCTTCGTTGTTTGAGATAGACCTCTTTTTCCAGCCATTAGTTCATGTGGCTAAACTTCTTCCTCTGTTTCATCTGTTACTTCTTCAGTGGCCTCCGATTCTAGAACTTCCTCTGAGAGAATGACTTCAGCGGCACCTTTCATGTAAAGTGCGTATAGATTAGTCCCTTCGACGGCGTGATCATCTTCCACATACAGGTCTATTTCATTATTTAAAGTACCCATATTGTGAACCAGAACCTCTTCGGATTCTCT
>JBBRGL010000190.1:0-5800 GCA_038240675.1 Peptostreptococcales bacterium | reverse complement strand
TGCAACAACTGTAGCAGTAGGGGCCATAGCAATCTTTCAAAATGCGAACAAGATTAAAGACTGCATGGAAGGCCTAAAATGCAAAATGGCGCATATGAAAAACGAGATCCTCTGTGGACTGAAAAAAGATGCAGATCAAGAGGAAGAAATGGATACAATCACAATAGAGCTCAACTGCGAAACAGGTGAAATCATCCATCAAGCTGAAATCCTGATTGCAGAGCTTCGCAAAAGAATGGAGAACGGAAAATCAAACGCGTAGGCATTGCGCGCTCAAAAATGAAAAGGGCTGAATCAAAAATTTATATTTTTGATTCAGCCCCTTTAAACGTGAAGAGTGATCGTTACACTACCCCAAGCCTGTTTTTTGCTTCGGGCAAACGGGCGTAAAAAGCTGTATAGAAATCCTCGCCCTCATCTAAGGACATGCGGTAAAAGGTACTGAGGAGATCTTCATTCAAGGCCCTTAGGGCTTGATCTTCATGGATGAATTTTACGCGGAAGGCGAGGGCTTTAAGGAGCTTATACCAAGTGAGAATAAAGGCTTTGTTTTGAGGATAGTCTTTGATATCAATCCAATCCTCAACTTTAATGTTCCCGAGTTTGTCCTTAGTGCAGGCATCTACTTGTAAAAAGTATTTGAAATCGCCTTCATCGTAATATCTTCCTAGAGGAAACAGACGGCAAATATTGGGTCTATGCTGATGGATGGTGCATCGGCCTTGATCGCTTAAAAAACCACAACACTCGTACTCACCGTGCATTTTAAGATGGGGCAAGGTGATTTTACCGTTTTCATGAAGCTCTAATTTGTCCAAAAGCAGTGCGTCAAAGGTTGAACCCGTCTGTTTGATGATTTCAAAAACATCAAATGGCGTCAAAATCACCAACTCTCCAACGCCGTGACAGCAGGCACTGCACCCTTCGCAGTTGCCAGCATCTGCCTTCACTAAGTCACCTATGTCGTAACTTCTGCCGTCTGATATGCTTTCTAATGATACCTTTGACCTCATATTAGCACCTCTGTGATTTATGGATAAGTAATAGAAATTTGTAGTGAGACGCTATAAGCTTATTCAGATAGAGATGAATTGTCAAGGCTTATAAGTTTTAGGGTCGCTGACCTCGGTGCTTACATGAAGGTCCAACCAGTCCCAAATCTCAATAAAAAAAGCCTCCTTGGTAGGGAAGCTTTTAAGTATTGAATACACAGCATTTTTAAGGCGTAATGGTTAAGACGCCTTTTTTTCTTTGGATTTCGCTATTTTGGCGTTTTCCCATATGCTGTAATCTTTTAAAAGACCTAAGGCATTTTTAAGGGTTTTGTCCTTAACGGCAGAGGTGTCTTTGAGAATGTTGGTCATTTGGATCAGTTGAACTTCAATATACTTTTGGTTGTTGAGCCGATCGTTGATTGTGGGTTTGTTTTTCTTTTTTGGCGTCAAGGTCTCTTTGAACATCAAGAGGAGAAAACTGCGTTTCTTTTGTTTTGGGACGTCTTTAGACATGTCATAAAGTTGATTGAAAAGTTTATCGATGTTGCGTTTTTTGTATTGGTTGAGTGCGTATACAGCGCCAACGACGACCGCAGTTATTACAGTACCAACAATGAGGGTGGTTGTCAAATCCATAGGGACCTCCTTTTATAATAACTTGCTTTACCGATGCTTTATAACACTAAAATCTCCTATACAAGGCTTGAATTCAGTCTAGAGAGACTTAAAGACCGATTGAAAACCGTCCATAAGATCAGTCTCTTTGCGAGGGGTAAAGTTAAGTCAGTGTTTCTTTATTTAAACATAAATTTGCGATAAATGCACTCAGGTTTTTGAAATTGACATGTAAATGTTTTTTATGGTTTTGAATATTGAATGACGAAGCTTTAGATCAATTGAATAAGCGCTTCTAACTCTACGGACATTTTCTTGGCGAGTTCAAAATCGATGTCTTTTAAGGCCATTGCAATTTTCGTTTCGACAGTTTTTTTCTTATATTCGATTTCCAAATAGTCTTTATCAAAATGACGTGCGTAAATCATTTTTCTGAATTTTCGCATGCTCATTTTTCGGATTGTTTTGTTTTCAATAATAAGGACATAATCCATACAATTGATAATTGAATAGTAATCGTGGGAAATCATTAGAATTGCACCCGAAAAGTTTTTGATGGCATTTTCTAAAGCGATTTGTGAATAGGTATCCAAATGGCTCGTTGGCTCATCCAGTAGGAGTAAGTGAGCACTGCCCGCTGAGATCTTTGCTAACTGAAGAATGTTTTTTTCACCACCGGAGAGCGAACTGATCTTTTGATCAAGAATTTCGCCATCGAAGCCAAAGGTAGAAACATGGGACCTGATGTCGTGCTCGGTTTTAAAACCTGCATCAAAGAATTCATCGAGGATGGTATTGGACTCGTTCAGTATCTCCCCCTGAATTTGAGACAAATAGGCCACCGTCGTTGCTTCGTTTAACACGATGGAATCACAATTATTTTTAAAGATTTCCCGCATGAGCGTTGTCTTTCCCGTGCCGTTTGAACCAATCAGCGCGACTTTGTCAGAGGATTTGATGTCGAAGGTCACATTTTCCAAAAGGAGTTCATCAAAAGCCACACTGTAATTGTCTACTGTTAATGCGATGGTCTCTTCAGCTTCAATATCCGCCGTAAGCTTGATATTGGGCTGTTTGATATCGACAAAGGGCATTTTAATGCGCCGTGCTTCGAGTCGCTCTTGAATTTTGACACGTGCTTTCAAGGATCTACCGTTAGCAGCTTCTGAATAGTAGGTCGCATGCAATCTAAGGCGATTGATGAGGAGCTCATTTCTCACGATTTCTTCATCATCGGCAACGGAAAGTTCTTGTAATTCAATTTTAGTTTGAAGTAAAGCAAACTCATAATCGATATAGCGCCCCTCAAATTCTTGAAGCTCTCTGTTTTCAAGATGGATGATTTTGTTGAAACAGTGGTTGAGAAGATATCTGTTGTGGGTAATAATCAACAATATGCCTTTGTGGGCATTAATGAGGTTTTTAAGTGCATTGAGGTTTTCAAAGTCTAAAAAAACATCGGGTTCATCCATAATCATGACATCCGGTCGTTTGAGCATTTCTTTTATAACCTGGATCAGTTTGAATTCTCCACCGCTGAGCTCAGAAACCATTTGATCTTTGTGCTTAAAGAGGTTTGCTAATCCGAGTTTCTTGTGGATATCACTTTCAAAATCGTCGCCACCGATAGCATCAAATGCATCCAGTGCTTGCTGATAGCGTTCAAGCAAGGGTTCGATGTCTGTAGAAGTCTCCATTTCGGTGCAAATAGAGGCTATTTTATTTTGGAGTGCAATAAAGTGATCCCCTATATAGTTGAAAACCGTTTTTTTATTGGTGTTGTCCATTTGTGAAAACTGACTGACATAGCCAATTCTACATGCAGGATCGATTTCAAGTTTGCCATCGAACATATAGTTTTCAGGATCCCTGATGATTTCAATCAACGTACTTTTTCCGCTGCCACTGGTTCCTATAAAAGCGCAGTGTTGACCTTGATTTAATGAAAATGAAATTTTATTGTAGAGTTCTTTTTGTGGAAATGCGTAAGACAAGTTGTCGATTTTGATCATAGATTTACCTCTCTTTATCACTAAAAAAGAGCTTATAAAAAATAAGCTCTTCAACATACAACACGCTCAATCAAGACGGACTATTGAGGATATGTGCAGCAACGACATTCTTTCGGGTTTACCGTAGGTAGTATATCATTTATAGTCATTAATATCAATCTATTTTGGATTGAAGCGTTAGTCTGCCTATAGCGTGTTTTAGAAGGACTTCATGATAACGTCCAACTTTTGTTCCCATTCTTCAATGCGCTTTCGCGTTTTTTGTAGTTCTAAATCCTCAGGTGATCCTGGTTTAAAAGTTTTCCAGTTGTAAGGAATGCGTTCGTTATCTCTAAAAACTTCAAACTCAGTTTTTTGGCACGTAATTCATCTCTTAGCTCCATCCGTCTTTCGTTTGACGTTTTGGGGTCCTTGGATTCATCACCCATGCGTTGCCATTTTTCTTTATCCCACACTTGTTACATCGTATCGGGAGCTCTGTGCACAATGCGTCCTATGCCGCCACAGTGCTGGGTCTGATCACCATAGCGCGCTGCTCTTCGACCTTCAATAAGCACTTCTGGATCACCCTCGATGATTTCAAAGGTATTAGGTCCATAGCAAGCAGCGTGAACCCCAGGATCGCCAACACGGGCAGCGAGCTTCCCATGGATGCTTATGAGGGAGCTACCACTCATAATCGGGCCAATAACTGAATGAGGACAGGCGTCACATCCGTGGGAATCGTTGGCACAGTAAGCAAGGCTACCGACGTGGGCATACTCGCTAGAGGACACTGTTTGGACAATGAAGGTTTTTTGGAGTCGTTTTTCATTAGCCGTACAGGTCAGGGTAATGCTATTTTGCCCCTCATTATTAAATACAGGTCGACATCTGGCACCGATTTCAGGTTCAAAGGACCCTGAGCCACTCCAAGTGACAAACTCAGAAAAATCCTGCTCTTTTTCAGTGCCTTGATGAAGGATGCATTTAGCACCAAATAGCCACCCTTCTGTAAATACTTTTGGGCTTTTGCCGTCGGGGAAGGTCAAGGCAATATAATTGATGCCTTCTTCACTTTCTTCATCGTTCTGTTTTTCAGGCGCTCACCTGGAGCATCCCCCTGTTCTAATGAATTTTAGATAGGCAATGCCACCGATGATCACAACAATAAAGAAACCGCCTAAAATCGGAAATAGGGAACTTTTGCGGTGAGGGCTGATGAACATCCCGTATTTCCAGTACCCATCCATGTGCATGCGCTGGCCATGATCAAGACGCCATTTCCGTGGGGGACAGTAGTGTAGGTAGTTCCGCCTATAGTGATGGTGACACCACTGGTGACGTCACCGGTGTAAAGTCCATCGCCATTATAAGGCATGTCTGTAACCGTGTTTTCAGCAAAGCCCTCTGTCACAAAAAAAAGAAATAAGCACCAAAATGAATAACGCAAATCGCTTGAAAAATCGGACCCCCATAGATAGACCTCCTTCAAAATTGGCGCGTTGTGTGATAAACCACTATAGTTCTATTCGTTAGGGTTATACCCTCTTTGCTGTTTTTTACAGGTGCCACTTGACCACTGTTAGGGGAGAAAACTTGTGCTAAAAATAAATTTTGAAATTGAGTTATTGATGAGAGTGTCAAAAGTAAGTTTCTCGATTATTCATACTGCATAGAGTTCCAGTTGAACATTCCGGAACTATATGCAGTATGAATAAGATCAACTACGGGCTTTTGACACCCTAATCGTTATTGTTTTTTTGAAAAATCTACTTAGCAAACGCCTTCAAAGTAAAAAATGAGAAAACAAATGATGTTTCTCATTGAAAAAGGGGTATTTCATAGAGTAAACAAACAGCCATTGATCGAGACGCTATAGTGCGTACAGATAAGGGAAGGCGGTGTCAGCATGCTGAAAAAGTTAGCGCAAGATTTTGAAACTGTTAGAGAGGGATTTTTAATTCCGAGTGTAAGTTCCTCCGGCATTAGTCCTTGGGAAGATGATGATGATGAAGACGAAGACGATGATGAAGACGACGATGATGACGATGACGATGACGATGAAGATGAAGATGATGATGACGACCTGAACGACGACGATGCATACGAAGACGACGATGAAGAAGACGACGATGAGACGCTCTAATTGATTGGAACGCTCGACATCCCGGTCGGTGTCCAATAACAGGGCGCTAG
>JBBRGL010000189.1:0-5810 GCA_038240675.1 Peptostreptococcales bacterium | reverse complement strand
TCGGTTGTCAGAAGCAAAAAAATATGCGGACTGTGATGTAGATGCACCGAATCTTCACCTTGTTGTGAATCATCCTAGCACTCCTAAACGCACGGATTACTACGGTATGTCAAAGGCAGAGATTGATACAGAGCTTTGCATAAACTGCGACAAGTGCCGGCAAAATTGTCAATTTGACGCCATCACTGCAGGACTGACTTATCGGGTCAATGCTTTCGCCTGTGAAGGCTGTGGAGTCTGTGAAGCCGTTTGTCCTGTGGGGGCAGTTTCACTGAAACCTGCTGTAGCAGGGGAATTGATGCTGTATGATTATAAAAATGAAATTTTTTCAACGGCACAGCTTAAAATGGGAAGTGGGACTTCTGGGATGCTGGTGACTGAGGTGAAAAAGCAGCTGATTTCTGCGCCAAATCCTTCAGAATTAGCCATTATCGATGGTTCACCAGGAATAGGGTGTCCTGTCATTGCATCTCTAAGCGGTGTTGATAGGGTCCTCATTGTTGCAGAACCTTCAATCTCCGGCATCAGCGATATGGAGCGCATCATCAAAACGGCGGAAATCTTCCATGTCAAGATCGCGGTTTGCATTAATAAATTTGACACCAATCTGGAGAACACTTTAAAAATCGAGACTTTTTGTAGGGACCACAAGATTCCTTTTACAGGCAAAATACCCTTTGATTCAAATGCCGTAAAAGCCATCAATAATGGACAGACAATTGTGGATATCGACTGTATTTCAGGCGATTCTGTCAAAAGAGTATACGCTGAAACCCTGAAAGGTCTTTTCGAATAGGAGAGTGGGAGAGTCTTATGATTGTAAAAACATTGGTGGAAAACACCTCAATTTCTGATAACTTTGGATGTGAGCATGGCCTGAGCTTATACATTGAAACAAAAGGTCACAAGCTCCTCTTTGATACGGGAGCCAGCCCTCTCTTCGCAGAAAATGCCATTAAAATGAATGTCGATTTATCGGATGTAGATATTGCCGTTATTTCTCATGGCCATTATGACCATGGCGGTGGACTTAAAACTTTTTTGAACATTAACAGTAAAGCAAAAGTCTATCTGAATAAAAAGGCCTTTGAAAAACACTACGGGATTAAGCCAAACGGTGAAAAGCGTTCTATTGGCTTAGATGAATCATTGATTACAAATGAACGGCTCCTATTTGTTGGAGAACATTGTGTTATTGATGATGAAATGGCGTTGTTTTCAAAGGTGACTGGAGATTTGCTCAGTCCGTCAGGCAATGGAGATTTGTGGATGGCGCATGGTCAGTCAATCCTACAGGATGATTTTTCTCATGAACAAAATCTCATCCTCAAAGAAGACGGCAAGAATGTTCTCATCGCTGGTTGTGCGCACAAGGGCATCGTCAATATCCTCGCGCAATTTTATTTAGACAAGGGGTATTATCCGAGTCATGTCATTGGCGGATTCCATCTTTACAACCGCTCAATGAACACGGATGAAGATCCTGCTGTCGTGTACAAAATCGGCGAATATCTTCAAAAGACTAAAGCGCAGTTTTATACCTGTCACTGTACGGGCGTTAAATCTTATAAACTTCTCAAATCTGTTCTTGGCGAAAATGTCGCGTATCTTGCTACAGGAAGTCAAATCACTTTATAAAAAAAGGAGCACCCAAAATGAGTGAAAGTTGTAACCAGAGTTGTAACACGTGTGCAGATGACTGCGCAGAAAGAAAAGAAGAAAAGAATAACTTTTTAGAGGACCTCAATGTACTCAGCAGTGTAAAGAAGGTCATCGGCGTTGTCAGTGGTAAAGGCGGCGTCGGGAAATCATTAGTTACTTCCATGTTGGCCGTTTCTATGAATCGAGCAGGTTACAAAGCGGCGATTCTCGATGCGGATATTACCGGACCTTCAATTCCAAAAGCCTTTGGGATCAGGGAAAAAGCCACGTCCAACGAATTTGGCTTATTTCCAATCAAAAGTAAGACTGGAATCGAGATTATGTCCATTAACTTGCTTCTGGAAAACGACACAGATCCTGTCGTCTGGAGAGGGCCCATTATCGCAGGAACTGTTAAACAGTTCTGGACAGAAGTCATTTGGAACGAGATTGATTATATGTTCGTCGATATGCCACCAGGCACAGGGGATGTGCCTCTTACGGTATTTCAATCCATTCCAGTGGATGGCATTATCATTGTGACATCTCCTCAGGAACTGGTTTCCATGATTGTCTCTAAAGCGGTTAAAATGGCCAAGATGATGAATGTTCCTATTATAGGGTTAGTGGAAAATATGTCTTATTTCAAATGCCCTGATAACGATAAAGAGTACAAAATCTTTGGCGAAAGTCACATTGAAGATATTGCTGTGGAGCACCAGCTCAAAGTCCTTGCAAGACTGCCGATTGATCCTAAAATAGCAGGCGCTTGTGATAGAGGTTTAATAGAGTTATATGAAGGATCATGGCTTGATCCAGTCGCAAAACTATTGGAAGAAATGGGGAAAAAGAATATGATGAAAATTGCAGTCGCAAGTGAAAATGAAAAGGTGACAGAGCACTTTGGACATTGTGAAGGTTTTATGATTTTCGATGTTGAAAATAATCAAATCGTGAAAAGCGAAACGGTTCCAAACCCAGGACATAAACCTGGATTCTTGCCAAACTTTTTGAATGACAAAGGCGTCAATGTGATTATTTCAGGCGGTATGGGCGGCGGCGCAATTGAAATCTTTAATGAAAAAAACATTGAAGTCATCGTTGGCGCAAGTGGAGATGCAAGAGATGCTGTTCAAGCCTATTTAAATGGCGGTCTAAAATCAACAGGTTCAGTGTGCCATGAGCATCAGCATCAGGATGAATGTGGTCATTAGGATAGGGTTATTTGGCGCTCCGCGTGGGACAGAGTGGGGGCGGTAGTAGGACAGTAGTATGCATGTGATTGTTTCGGGGTCGAATTCAGTTCTGATCTCTGAAGATCATCATTTTGAGGTATAATTGAGATGGAAATAGGGGATATATATCGAAGCGATGCCAAATTTATTCGGTTGAAGGGTGTTCTATGTAGATTGAAGTGATAGATGGATAGGGTGGAGGCATTGGAAAATCCATCGTTGAAAAACTAAGAGCGGCTTTCAACGAAAATATACACGTAATGGTCTTAGGCACAAATGCCCTAGCCACGTCTCTAATGATTAAAGCGGGAGCCAATGAAGGCGCTTCATGTGAGAATGCAATCGTCATCAATGCCCCTAAGGTGGACATGATCATTGGACCTTACAGGTCAATGGTCAGGAGATTTCACACTTATTGAAGCGGGAAGGCTTATCAAATTCATCACAAAAGCATTGCCTACCATTTTGCAGGCTATGGGTTTTGGGGTTCTGGACACGCTGGAGGGTGTTCCAAGCAACTTTGTTTTAATTGAGGGGTTGGGTGTACCTATTTTTATGCAGTTGAATTTTGCATCTATGATTAGAGTGTCAAAAGTAAGTTTCTCGAATATTCATACCACATATAGTCTCCAGTTGAACCATCCGGAACCATATGTGGTATGAATATGATCAACTAAAGGCGTTTGACACCCTAATCATCTATTGAGGATTCTAAATAAAACTATACAGTTCAAGTTTATATAGAGGCACCTGATGATGAACCCTTTGAGACAACAGTACAGGCAAGTTATAAAAAAGGCGTCCTCAAATTTAAAATCAATCATTATGATGGAAGCAGTTTGGAGTTTCGATAATACAAGGGGATGAGGGTAGAAATCGAGAAAATAATGGTGTTTGGGGCATCAGGCTCAACCACTTTACCTGTTGCAGAAAAGCAGTCAAATAACTCAGTATGACCTGTCATCTCCGAGCAACAGAAAACCCTGGGTGAACTGCAATAGCCTTAAGTTAAGAATTTAAAATTGTTATATAAAAGGGGGCTGTATCAAAAGTTTTCACTTTTGATACAGCCCCCTTTTATATAACAAAACGGAAGAACAATTCAGTCGGATCATGTAGAAACTCAAGTGTTTTTAGGAAAAACAAACTCAGCTCTCATTTCAAAACTTAGAGGATGAGAAATCATGCAGATTGGGTGGATACTCTAACTTCTGAGGTCGATTGACCTAACTCGTTTTCAGAGGCAGCAACAACAACTGCACAGGAAGCATCTCCGACAACATTTAAAGTGGTTCTTGCCATGTCTAAGATACGGTCTATGCCGGCGATTAAAACTAAACCTTCTAGAGGTAGACCTACTGACTGAAGCACTAAGGTCAACATGATAAGTCCTGCACCGGGAACGCCTGCAGTACCGATTGAGCCTAATGTTGCTGTCAAAACGATAGTAAACATTTGACCTAAAGAAAGATCAATCCCATATACCTGAGCGAGGAACAACGCGCAAACACCTTGGTATAAAGCAGTGCCATCCATATTGATGGTTGCACCAAGGGGTAACACGAAGGCAGCGATTTTTTCAGAAACGCCAAGATTATCACGGGTGCTTTTGATGGTCACAGGTAATGTGCCGGAAGAGCTGGTTGTGCTAAATGCAGTAATAGCTGCAGGTGCAATGCCCTTGAAAAACTTAAGCGGACTGACTTTAGCAAGCACTTTTACTGCGGTTGAGTATACAAGAACTGCATGCAAGATACAGCCAATATAGACTGCAAAAATCACCATGCTCAAAGGTTTTAGGACGTCAAGGCCATATTGTGTGACCACTGGGACGATTAAGCCAAAAACGCCAATCGGGGCAAGTAACATAATAAAGGATGTAATTTTATACATGATTTCTGCCATGGCATCAAAGAAGCTGATAAATGGTTTCGAAATATTACCAGGTAAAGCTGTTGAACCGATACCTAAGAAGAGTGCGAACACAATAACTTGAAGGATGTTGCCGTCCACTAATCCTTTTAATGGATTGCTCGGGATCATATTGAGCAGTGTATCGATGATGGAAGGCACTTCAGCAGGCGTTGCCACTGCATCGATAGGTAATACCAATCCAATTCCAGGTTTCAAAATAATAGCCAAAACGAGGCCGATAGATACTGCAAACGCTGTAGTAAGGAGATAGTATAAGAGCGTTTTGCCGCCGATACGGCCAAGTGCTTTCGGATCTCCTATACTAGCCGCTCCGACAATGAGTGAAGAAAATACCAATGGCACGATGATCATTTTGATCATGTTTAAGAACAGTGTGCCTAGAGGTTTAATATACGTGGTTGCAAATTCTTGATTGCCACGGAGCATTAAACCGACCACAATACCCAAGATAAGTCCTAATAAAATTTTGGTGGTTAATTGCATTTTTTTGCCCTTCATTTGTTGCCTCCTTCAAGATATTGATCATCTAATGGCTTTCGATACCCTAACCATCGATGATTAATGAAATTATAAAATGCAGAAGACAAAAAAAGACAGGGTGAGACAAATGTAAAAGGCAGTTCTCTGAATTTTCAGAATTTTATTTTTGGTTTTCCATCAATACGATGCTACTCTTAATAAATTGCTTAATATTTATTTTGCCAGGCTTATTTGAAAGGCCTTCAAGGAGCTTCATTTCGAGTCTTAGCTCACTATAGTCAAAGAGCTGGCTAGAGTAGTCCTCAAAAATGGGGTTGAATGGATCTTCGACACCCATGCTTGCCAGCACTTTAAATGCCTTTGTAATGATTCTACTAATCCGTTTTTTAACAGCATAGATTTGCTGTTCATCAAAGGGCGATTTATCTTCTTGTTCGACTAATGCATTATACATTTCTGATAGCAAATAGTCACGGTTTTGTTTTTTTGCCCAAATAACCGCTTTGATAAGGTCGTCAC
>JBBRGL010000188.1:0-5830 GCA_038240675.1 Peptostreptococcales bacterium | reverse complement strand
CCTCCTTTACCTATCCGTCAACAGCCAATGCCGTTCTATTGGCTGGAGGGAGAGTCGTTTATTCAGAAGTTGAAAGCGGCCATTTAAACCTTGACCCTAAGCACATCACCGAAAAAATAACCCAAAGAACCAAGGCGATTATCGTCGTTCATTACGGCGGCATAGCATGCGAGATGGATCGCATCATGGACATCGCCAATACTTATGGGTTGATTGTCATCGAAGACGCAGCCCAGGGTTTTTTATCAACTTATAAGGGCAAAGCCTTAGGGACCATTGGTCATTTCGGCTGTTTAAGCTTCCACGGAACTAAAGATGTGGCAGCTGGCGAAGGCGGGGCACTACTCATCAACGATGCATCCTACAATGACTTTTGTGAGACCTACCGTTTAAAGGGAACCAATAGAGAAGCATTTGCTAAAGGCCAAGTTCCGCATTATGAATGGACAGCTGTAGGTTCAAGCTACTCCCCATCGGACCTTCAGATGGCACTGCTCTTTGGACAACTGGAAAACAGCGGCCTGTTACTGTCTCTAAAGCAGTCTTTATTTGCAACCTACGAAGCTTATTTTTTGGAAAAAGCCTATCCCCAATTGGTGGGATATAGTCAACACAGTCCGGCCTCACTCCCTAATGGGCATCTGTATTATGTGATCTTCAAAACAATTGAGGAAGCGTTGGCGTGTCAAAAGGCGTTCAAAGACAGAGGGATTCCCCTTTTGACGCATTTTGTGCCACTGCATGAAAGCCAAATGGGGCGACAGTTTGTCAGACAAAACAATCACTTTGCAGTGGAGCAGGATTTAGGACGTCGGCTACTTCGGTTACCACTTTATGCAGATATGGGCATGGAAAATGCTTTGAAAGTGATAGAAACTTTTGATGCCTATTTAGGCGGTAGATTATGATTTCAGTCATTGTACCAACCTATAATCGTGGAGAGGGATTAACGGCTGTTGTGGCGGCAGTTCATGGGTATTTAAAAAACAAATTTCCCGTCTTTGAAATCATTGTTGTCGACGATGGAAGTCGAGATCACACACGAGACGCATTGAAACAACTGGCGCAAGACTACTTAGAAGTGCAGGGTTTAGTGCTTGGAGAAAATAGAGGTCAGCAGATGGCAACACTTGCAGGGATAAGAAAAGCTCAATATGCTTATACTGTCACCCTTGATGACGACCTAGAATATGATTTGACGGCTATCGAGAAAATTGTCGAGCAGCTGGATTTGGGTTATGATGTGGTCTATGTAGAAAAGGGACAGCCTAGAAAACAAGCCTACAGAGCATGGGGAACCCTTCTAAAGGAGTGGGTCTTTTTTGCTTTTTTGAATAAACCGCGGGATATTCACTTGACAAGTTTTAGAGGAATGAACAGCTATGTGCGCGACTATGTAGCAGAAGACTGCCTTCAATCGGTTTATATCTCTGCCAGAATACTTCAATTACCCCTTAAAATCGCCATGGTGACCTCTGATTTTGTCATCGCTCAACAGGTGAAATCCAATTACAATTTACTGAAACTTGCCAAGTTGCTTCTTCAAACACTGTACCATTACAAAGTTCGTCCAAATAGCGGTCAAGGCATTCAAAGTTCTAAACAGTACAGAATCAAGGAGGTCTTTGAATGAATCTCATGATGTTGGGTGCATCCAGAGCACAGCTTCCTGGAATCCTCAAAGCAAAAGCATTAGGACATAGAGTGATTACCTGTGACTACATTGAAAATGCTATTGGCCATGATTATTCGGACCAGCAGATCTATGTCAGTACCTTTGACGTTTTAGGCGTCCTAGATGCAGCTAAGGGATTAGAGCTTCATGGCATAATGACTATGGCGACAGATCAACCTGTCTACACAGCTGCAGTCGTTGCAGCGCAGTTGGGGCTGCCATCTCCTGTCTCAGTGTCAACAGCACACGCCGTGACCAACAAGCAGGAAATGAAACACATCTTCGATAGGTGTCAGATTCCCTGTGTGGCATCCATTCTCTATGAGAAAGGCGTTGATGAGAGCTGTTTAGAGTCTATTGCTTACCCTGTTGTCATCAAGCCCGTAGACTCACAAGGACAAAGAGGTGTTTTTTATGTTGAAAGGGCAGAAGACGTCAGAAAGCTCTACGCTGAAGTGATACGCCACAGTCGACAAAAGCAGATGCTCGTTGAGCAGTACTACCCTCATGACGAAATAACCGTCAGTGGATGGGTTCAAAATGGCCAGGTGACTATTTTGACTGTGACAGATCGCCTGACCTTTAAAGGGTTTAATGCCATTGGTATTTGTACAGCCCACAATTATCCGAGCAAGCACTCAGAAGCGCATGGGGAAGCCATAGAAACATTGACGAAGGCCGTTGCCGCTGCGTTTGATATACAAAATGGGCCCCTTTATTTTCAATATTTTCTGGGGGCTGAAGGACTCAAAGTCAATGAAGTGGCTTGCCGCATTGGAGGCGCTTTTGAATCCAGTTTTATACCCTTGGTGACAGGCGTCGACATTCTAAAGCTTGCACTGGATAGTGCTATGGGTGCGCCCATAGCTTCTAGCATTCTTCTCGGCACTGAAGGGGAAACGTGTGTCAAGCACTTGTCGGTCCAATTGTTTTTTTCAGAGCCTTGTGAGATTTATAGTCAGTCTACTGAAGAGGGTTTGTTGTCCTTAGAGGGCGTGGTAGAAGTCGGACTGTATAACGCAGTTGGCGATGTGATCAAGCCATTGGAAAACGCAACTTCCAGAGTTGGACATGCCATTTTGGTAGGTGAATCTATTGAAGAACTCGAAAAAAGAGTCGAGAGATTTTACGAAACCGTGTCTATCGAAGATCAAATGGGCGTGAACCATGTCCTACATGAGCCGATGTAAATAGGGAGAACAAATGAAAAAAATATGGATAATGATGTGTTTTGTTGTATTTCTCAGTGGGTGTGCCAAACAGGATCCCCATGCAGTATCTATTGCCGATCAATACGGAATAGCCTATGCACCTCTTGAAGTGATGAAAACTTTGGGACTTTTGGAGAAAAATTTGCCGAAAGGGTACGAAGTCAATTGGGTGAAGCTTGGCAATACAGTAGGGATACGCGAAGCGATGATCTCAGGAGATGTCGATATTGGCTTTATGGGGATTCCCCCTTTTTTAATTGGGAGAGACAAAGGCATGCCGTGGAAAATCATGACTGGCTTGTCGGAAAGTCCGTTAGGTCTTGTGACAAATGACCCGAGCATCAAAAATCTGCAAGACCTTGTGGGCCGTGGCAAAATTGCTTTGCCACAGCCGGGGAGTATTCAACATATTTTGCTGGCTATGGCATCGGAGCGGCAACTGGAGGATGCTACAGCATTTGATCGCCAGCTCATTTCTTTGAACCATCCAGAGGGTTATCAGGCACTTTTGGCGCGTACGGATGTTGTAGCACAGTTTACAACGCCTCCTTATTTGACAATGGCCCTTGCGGCACCCTCAGTGCATTTGCTGTTATCTGGCAAAGAAGCTTTTGGGGACTCATTTACTTTTATTGTTGGCGTCTGTCAAGCAAATGTCTTTGAAAACCCCACTCTCTACAATGGATTTTTGAAGGCTTTGGATGAAGCTATGGACTATATGGAGGCATATCCGGATGAAACGGCGACCCTCCTCGCAAAAGCATACAACATGGATCTAGAAACTATAAAACAAGCGCTTAAGCTAGAAGATCTTGCTTTTAATAGAGATATTAAAGGCATTGAAGTCTTTACTGAGTTTATGTACAGAGCTGGCTATATCGAGCAGGCTCCGAAGACAGGTGAGTTAAAATGGCGGCCATAAAAGAAGGTTACTTATCAAAAAAAACGGTTCAAAAAATTATATGGTTTGTGAGTTTGATGGCCATTTGGGAATTGTTTACCAGAGTAGGTCACGTAAATCCCATGTTATTGCCGCCACTCAGTGTCGTTTTTAGCGTTATGATCAAAGGGCTGGTGCAGGGAGATTTGCTGTTTCAACTGGGCCAATCTTTACTCATGGTCTTTGCCGGTTTAGGGACAGCATTCTTGATGGCGCTCATCATGGCATACGCAGGGTACTTTAGTCGATGGCTGGGAAGTTTGTTTGAGCTTTTAGCGGGGATTTTGCATCCTCTTCCAGGCATTGCGCTGCTTCCAGTGGTCATTCTTTGGGTAGGCGTGGGCCTTCCAGCTGTTTTTGTCATTGTCATTCACGCTGTTTTGTGGGGACTTTATCTTGAACTGAAAAACGGGTTTGAATCCATCGAAAAGGATTTAATAGAAGTGGCACACAACCATGGGGCGACGTCACTACAGCTTTTTGTCCATGTTTTAGTGCCCTGCAATTTTTCGGTGATTCGAACGGGGCTCATGATTGGCTGGTCTAGAGGGTGGAGAGCTCTCATCAGTGCTGAAATGGTCTTCGGCTCCATCAGTACACTTGGGGGCATGGGCTGGTATCTCTATGAACGCCGCGCCTACATGGATACACCCGGAATATACGCAGGCATACTGCTCCTAATCGCCGTAGGCGCTTTGATGGAAGGCATTTCGTCACTGGGTCGGAGAGAGCGGAAGACGGTCTAAATCGATGCGATAGATCCAAACTTTCCAAGGATAATCCCCCATATATTTGACAATGCGATTGCCATAGCGTGGTGATTCAAACTGGTACAGCAGTGTGCCGTTTTTTTTGATGATTTGATTCAGAGGCGCGTAATAGGCTTCATCATCGCCGTATAAAATCTGCCACTGGGGATTTCGGTGAATGTAATCATAGGCTTCGTAGTAAACAATGGTGTTGATTTGCCGCGACCTAAGGTAGGTTTCAAGGGACATATCCCCTAAAAACCCTAGATTGCGAATGTCATAAAATGATTTGTGCTGAAAAGCAAAACCACTGTTGAGATTTCCTAGGATAATGGCATCTTCGGGAAGGTGTGCGGAAATTTGATGGAGGTATTCTGGGTAGTCATCTAATCGGTGATCATAGAGAACCAGGCCCGTTTGGACAGCCGATAACAGAATGAGGAGAATAAGCAGTGGAGTCATAAAATCTCTTTGCGGCTTAAAGAATTCCCCTGTGGCACTGGCAAGGAGAAAAACGGGCAAAATAGCGAAAAACAGCGATGTTGGATTGTAGCGGCCAATGACAAATACGGCAACTTGAAAGCCCAGAAAAACAGATAGCCAAAGGCCGATATTTGTTCTAGAAGTTCTGAAGTAGCGGCGTGGGAAAAAAAATATACCTGCAGAAAATACAATCAGAAGTGCAGAAAGAACAAGAAAAATCTTGAGGTTTGGCAAGTAATAAGTGCCACTGATCTGTTCAAAAATCTTGATGTAAAAATGGCTAAAATTTTCTAGACGGTGGATAGGCGCAGCGTCTACTGCCAAGGTTTTGCCAAAGGACCAATAGTCCGAGAAAAAATGCGGATTTCCGATTAGACTGACACTGACAAAGAGTGTGGCCCAAAAGAGGAGCACGCCAATATAAATCAACAGGCTTTTTAAAGGGCGTTCTTTCATGAGGATTTGATAGAAAAGGCCAGCGCCAATCAGTGTGCCAATAATAAAAGCGTTTGGATGAAAACCGATGGAGAGGCCAACACAGGAGCCAATCCAGAAGACATCTAAGAGTGGCTTACGACTTTTTCTTTGCAACAAGAGTAGACCAATCATCAAGCTGACGCCGAGCACAATTTCTTGCCTGGCAAAATGAGAGGCGTAGATAAACTGAAGATTGAGGGATAGCAGAATGGTAAAGAGCAAGCTGTGAGTAGGGCTTGAGCCTTGCTTTCTCAAGAGCCAGTGAAAAAAGATCAGAATAACCAAACCACAAAGC
>JBBRGL010000187.1:0-5881 GCA_038240675.1 Peptostreptococcales bacterium | reverse complement strand
TAATTTACGTGTTGATTTTATGGTCAATGAGGGGCTGTTTGACGAGGTGCAAAATCTTATGTCCATGGGGTTGACAAAAAATCATCAAGCTATGAAAGGCATAGGCTACAAGGAAATTATCCATCACTTTGAGGGGTTCACGTCCTATTCTGAAACCATTGAAAACATCAAACAAAACTCAAGAAATTATGCAAAGAGACAATTGACGTGGTTTAAACGATATAATCATGCAAAATGGTTTAATTTATCAAAAGTAGATGTTTATAATGACTTAATTGGTGATATAATATCAAATATATAAGAGAGAATGGAGGGGTTCTATGAAAACCAACCTAAATTTACAGGATATTTTCTTAAATCAAGTGCGAAAGGAACATGTTTCCATTACGGTGTTTTTAATTAGCGGTTATCAAATTAAAGGCTTTGTAAAGGGATTTGACAGCTACACTTTGGTCATCGATTCCGACGGCAAACAACAAATGATTTATAAACATGCGATTTCAACCATTGTTCCTACGCGTCCTGTCAATTTTTTAAATAACACTGGCAGAAGAGCAGAGGGTGAAGAAAACGATAACAGTACTTCGCTTCTTTAAGTGCTTTAAATTTGACAACGTACTCAAAAGAGCTTACTGATTTCTAGTGGAAAAAGTAATGCTCTTTTTTGACGTTATACACTTAGAATAATGACTATGAACACAGAAGGAGACATTCATGTTTACAACCGAACTAGAAGTATTAGCAGAAATAGCCGAGGAATTAGTATCGCCACAGTTCAAGCAATTGGAAAAAACGAGAACGCAGAATTTCAAAAGAATCCTACAAGCTATGCAAAAAAACAGACTCTCTGATCTCCATTTCAATTGGAATACAGGCTATGGATACAACGATATGGGGAGAGAGGTGGTTGAATCAATCTATGCGGATCTATTTGGCGCAGATGACGCTATAGTAAGGCCTCAAATCGTCAATGGTACCCACGCGTTGTCAATATGTTTGATAGCGCTTTTACGACCTTCTCAGCATTTGTTTGCCATTACGGGGACTCCTTATGACACCCTCAAGGAAACCATAGGCATAGGGGTTCAAAATGGGTCTTCTTTGACTGAATACGGCGTCGAGTATTCAGAAATCCCGTTAACGGAACAAGGTGATTTTGATGAAGTTGCACTTTTCAAAGGCATAAAGCCAAACACCCGTATGGTCTATATTCAGCGGTCAAGCGGCTATAGTTACCGCAAAGCTATTCGACTCCATGCTATTGAAGACATTGTCAAAAAAATAAAAGCGCTCCATCCAGAGATTGTGATTATGCTTGATAACTGCTATGGTGAATTTATTGAGGACAGAGAGCCGACCCACATAGGTGTCGATATTTTGGCCGGGTCTCTAATCAAAAATCCAGGTGGTGGAATGGCCCTAACGGGTGGGTACATCGTCGGCAGAAAGGACCTGATTACCCTGTGTGCGCATAAGTTGACAGCACCAGGTATAGGCAAAGAATGCGGTCTCACGTTTGGACAAAATCGCAGTATTCTACAAGGCCTATTTATGGCCCCCGAGGTTGTCACAAACGCCCTTAAAGGAGCGTTATTCACGGCACAACTCTTTCAACTGGCAGGCTATGATGTGATTCCTAAACCTCAAGATCAGCGCAGTGATATCATCCAAAGTGTATTGCTTGGATCTCCAGAAAAAGTCATTGCATTTTGCAAAGGCGTTCAGATGGCAGCCCCTGTTGACGCCCATGTAACGCCACTTCCATGGGAAATGCCGGGATATGATTGTCCTGTCATTATGGCAGCAGGTGCGTTTGTGCAAGGGTCATCAATAGAACTGAGTGCAGATGCACCCATGCGTGAACCTTATGCTGTTTACTTTCAAGGCGGACTGACATACGATCATTCGAAATTTGGCGCTATGATGGCTTTAAAAGAGGTACAGGCACTCTAAAAATAAATATCCCCAAAGAACAAAACACCGAGTTTACTGAACACGGTGTTTTGTTCTTTGGGGATATTTTATACCTTCATCCTTTATAATTTTCTGAATACACCTTTGACTATGCCGAGAATCACGACGTGATCTGTATAAATAGGCAACATGGAGCTATTTTCTGGTTGAAGACGTATGCGGTTGCTTTCTTTATAAAAAGTTTTGACTGTTGCGGAGTCATCGATCATGGCTACAACCATAGTGCCGTTTTGAGCTGTGCTTTGCTGTTTGACGAGGACGTAATCTCGATCAAAGATACCGGCTTCAATCATCGAATCACCATCTATACGGAGCATGAAATATTGACCACTATCAATAAAATCAAGGGGTACTGGGAAGGTGTCTTCACAATCCTCAACGGCTAAAATTGGCTGACCGGCGGTTACTTTGCCGATAAGCGGAATATCGACGACCTGTCTTTTAGGGAAATCAATGACATTGTTCATAGTGTCACGATCATCATCCAATATTTCTATTGCACGTGGCTTTGTGGAGTCACGACGTATATAGCCTTTTTTTTCTATAGCATCAAGGTGCGCATGAACAGTAGAAGTGGATTTGAGGCTAACAGCTGCACCAATCTCACGCACTGAAGGGGGATAGCCCTTCTTATAGACTTCAGATTTAATAAAATCGAGTACTGCTCTTTGTTTATCGGTAAGTTCTAAACTCATGTAATCACCTTAACCCTTCTATTCCTCTTGTCAAAATTATAGCATATATTTTGAAAATATCAAACATAAGTTCGCTATATTTTGCTTGCAAAAGAACAAACGTTCGTATATAATATAAAATAAGAACAGACGTTCGGAGGTGTCATATGAAAAAGGTGAGAATTGCAGAACCCAAGAAATTTGTGAGAAGTATGGTATTGATTTTTTTAATGATGTATTTGACGACGCTTATGTTTACAGGTGCTTTTATTTCCGTTGGAGATGTGGCGACAAAGGAGATTGAGTATACCGTGGTCAAAGGGGATACCCTCTGGACGATTGCAAAGATCTATACACCGCTACGTGGAGATGTCCGAGAAACACTTTATTATATAAAATCACTCAACAATAGATCCAGCGATCATATTTTGCCCGGAGACATTATACGCGTACCAAGCGCAGAAGAAGGTTCGTTATGAATGAAGGTCTGATTCAAATCGTCTTTGCCAAAGTTAAAGAAGCGTGCTATGCACCATCCAATCACTTTGGGAAAAGCATATTCCAAAATCACATTTTAGAGGTCGTCAAACATGGTGCTTTTTTATCGAGGGAACTTGGTGCGGATGAAGAAATCGTCATATTAGCGGCGCTTCTGCATGATTATGCCGGTATACTCAACTATGGGGATTACCCTGAGCATCACATAAAAAGCGCTGAAATCGCTTACAAAATCCTTACGGAATTGTCATATCCCGCTGCAAGGGCAAAGCTTGTTTGTAACAGTATTTTAGAGCACAGGGGGAGTCATTTAGCACTTCAAAAAAGCCCTGAATCAATTTGTTTGGCATCAGCAGATGCTATGGCGCACATCACAAAATGGCCATCACTCCTGCATTATGCACAAAGTGCCAACCATTTGAGCTATAGAGAAGCAAAACGCTGGGTGTTTTCAAAGCTTATACGCAGTTGGACCAAAATGAATGATCAAGCAAGGCAGTGTGTTAGCAAAGAGTTTGAGTTGGCTGCAGTGCATTTGAATTCTGAAATGGCCTCATGAAAACACTTTTCAATCTTTACGCGTCTTTACAAAATCAAGTACTTCTTGATTTTGAAGAAGGTCTTTCTTTGCATTTTTACGATGGGCCGAATAGAGTTGCGTCGTCGTAATGTTATCATGGTCCAGTAAATTTTGAACATCATAGATACTAAAGCCGTGTTCTATGAGGGTGGAGGCTGCTGTGGCTCTAAGTTTATGAGGGCTGTAGCCCTTATTTTTTACAGTGCCCAAGGTGAGTGCAGTGTATTTTTTGACGATGTCCCTGATGGCTCTTTCGGTGAGCCGTGTTTTTTGAAGAGAGTAGAAGAGGGCATCTCGAGAGAGTTCGTCGATTTCATCTTCTTTGAAACGTTCGTTTAAAATATAGTCTTGAACCACTTTTTCAGCAGATACATTGAGAGGCATCAAAACTTCTTTACCCCGTTTTCTAAAAATGCGAAATTCTTTTTTAGAAAAACTGAAGGAGGAGAGATTGAGTTGTTGAAGTTCACTGAGTCTAAGACCATAGGTGACAAACAAAACCATAATAGCACGGTCTCTGAAATGGGTTTTTTTCCAATACTGACGTTCCTTATCTGTAAGGCCAGAGCCTAAATCTACGCGCTCAAGAAGATCCACCAATTCGTCAACGTCAAGTCTTTTGATAGCGTCGGGCTGGGGCTTAGGCATGCGAATAGGGTTAAAACCATCCGTGATGTTTTTAGGAACAAGACCTTCTCGATACAGAAATTTGAAAAAGACACTTAAAGCACTTTTTTTGCGTGATAGGGTTTTATTGTTATTGGTCATAAAAGTCGTCGTACCGTTTTCGGTGACTTCATATTCCATGCAGTAACCACCAATAAAACGATTGATTTCTTTACTTCCAATTTGAGCCAGGTCAAATAGTTTAATTTCAGCAATAGTTTCATAGTTTTGGAGGGATGTATTGTGGATCAAATATTCAAAAAAGAATTTCAAATCGCCTAAATAAGCAAGTCTGCTTTTTATGGCAACGCTACTTTTAAGATAAATAAAGTAATCAATCAAGTATTCTGGCATCTCTTTTTGGATTGATAGGCACTTTGCCATAATAGCATGTTCTGCCTTGACAACATTATCGGGTTTTGAAGTTTTATTATGAAAACGCTTCGTTTCTGACATGGGATCTCCTTTATGTGAATTCAAATGGTGATATTATCTTCTAAAGTTTTAAGGATAAGTCCATTATAAGTATAACATCCATAGACAAGAACCAAAAGACACAACTGAATAATCAGAAGGACGGCAAATAATGATTAGACAGATTCTAGACGCGTGTACGTAGAATTAAAAATCTCTAAAGCTAGGATTGTCTATGGCGTATAAGCTATTTTAGCGCAAAAGTGTGCATTTAGTATTCATATATTCAACTATGCCCATAACATACATTTAAGGAATAGTTGCATCTCAAAATTCAAAGGGATCTTCCAACCCCCTCTTTTGGAAATTTATTCATAGCTGTTTGCGTTTTCAAAAGCTTTGATTAAGAATTCTCTTTCAATGCGTTTAAGTTTACTAAAAACTAAATCATATGAGAAATCGATCAGCTTGTATATTTCTTGATGAGGCATCGTTCCGTCTATAGAAATATTGTTCCAGTGCTTTTTATTGATCAAATGACCTTCAGTGACAGCTGGAAATTCATTTCTTATGCCAATGGCGATTTCTGGGTCGCATTTTAAGTTGACACAAAGATTTTGATCTCTGTTGGTAATGAGTGAAAACATTTTATTGCTTATTTTAAAAACCACCACTTCATCTTCAAAAGGACATTCTTCAACGGAACCTGGCTTGTTTTTGCAGTATTCTATTAAGTTTTGAATGGTCACTTGTACACCTCGTTTCATAAAAACACTTAATCATTTTAACCTTTCCCACTTGCTTTTTCAATACATTTATTGAAGTTGTGGCACTTTATGTTGTCAATAAGCGATCATGTCCTCTTGCAACGCAAGGGATTATGTCTTCTGAATAGCAGATTGATTAGGGTGTCAAAAGTCCGTAGTTGATCTTGTTCATACTGCATATAGTTCCGGATTGTTCAACTGGAACTATATGCAGTATGAACAATCGAGAAACTTACTTTTGACACTCAAATCAAGATTTCAGTATCGACTTTCGGTTTTAAGCAATCAGCATCATACATTAAATGCAA
>JBBRGL010000186.1:0-5893 GCA_038240675.1 Peptostreptococcales bacterium | reverse complement strand
CATGCGCAACATGGTCAAAGTCGGAGAGGCCAGTGTATCACTTGACAGCATCCTGAACCGAATGGCGGACTATTACGAGAATGACGCCAGAATCCAGCGCAAGATCAGAGCGGCATTAACCTATCCTACTATACTCGGCGTCATGACCCTAGGACTCGTCGTCCTTCTAATGGTGAAGATTCTTCCTATGTTTAGCGATATTCTCGGCTCCACAGGCGGCAAAATGCCACTGCTCACCGTAGTGCTTATGGCCATCAGTGATTTTATGGTAGCGCATTTCTGGCTACTCTCAGTTGCACTCGGGTTGATTATTTTCGGGTTTAATTACTGGAAGAAAACAGAAAGTGGCAAGTTTTGGTTAGACGGCCTTGTGCTGAACCTTCCAGTCATCAAAAAATCAGTGGTGAAGGTTATCACCGCACGATTCGCCAGATCCCTAGGCATTCTCCTCAAAAGCGGCATCACCATCATCAACGCCATGGACATTATTGGAGACCTTATTGGCAACACCGTCGTGGAAGAGCGGTTTCAAGTCGCTAAAGAGGAAATTAGAGAGGGTCGCGGCATTTCTGGTCCACTGAGAAGACTCAATTTGTTTCCGCCCCTCCTTATTCACATGATTAGCGTTGGCGAAAGCACAGGAGAGCTAGACGAAATGCTCGCCCGCACAGCCGGCTTCTTCGATGAAGAAGTAGACGAGGCTGTGGACAAACTCACTGCCATGATAGAACCCGCCATGATCATCCTTATGGCCATCGTGGTAGGGACCATTATTTTATCAATTATGCTGCCCATGATCAGCGTTTTGAGTTCAGTACAGTAAAAATAAAAAATGAAAAGGAGAACACACGTATGAACATGTTAGAAAAAATCAAAAGCAAAAAAGGCTTCACCCTGATCGAGTTGATCGTCGTTATCGCAGTTATCGCTATTTTGGCAGCAATCTTGTTGCCGCAGTTTACAGGGTTTTCTGACGGAGCTAAGCAAAAGTCGGCTTTGTCAGATGCTCGAAACTTAAGCGTTGCATTAGAAGCTTTGGTTGCTGAAGGCAAAACAGTTGATGAGTCAGCAATGAAGACTTATTTGGGGAATAAAACTTTCTCCGGAACGTTTACTACGTCGCCCACTGCGACTGGATTTGTTTACACAAAAGGAATAACTCCTAAAAATACAGCGGTTACTTATACTACAAGTACTGGAGCGTTCACAATGACATTTAACAGTATGGCAGTATCTCCTTGATACGTTGTTGTACTCAATCATTTTGACACGATCAAAATAACAACGGAGGTGGCCATATGAAAGACAATATAAAGGGTTTTACCCTCATTGAAATGATTATAGCCATCACCATTATAGGCATTTTGGCTGGGGCGTTTTTCCCCAGCCTTATGGCTATAAAAAATCACAACATGGAGCGGGAACGGGAAGGGCATGAAATCATGGTCAACAAAACCCTTAAACAGTATTACGCTTTGACAGGGCAGTATCCTGCTTTGACCACAACTGCTGGAGATTACAGTGATACTACACCCTATCAGATAACCCTAACGGGACTTAATAAACTTTCAAGTGAACTTGTAAAAGTGACAGGAGTTTTGCCTGATGTGGAGACTTATGATTATTTCTATATGGCGACAGATCGAAGTAGTTTACATCTGAAATTAAAGTAATGAATGAGGTGTCCGATGAGCAAGTTTCTTATACAAATAAAACGAAATAACGGACAATCACTCATTGAACTCATCATAGTCATGAGTATGATCGCACTTTTAGGCGGCGTACTTTTAGGTTTAGTGTCTACAGGAGGTTCAGCCTATCAAAAGGTGTCGTCCACACAAGACCTACAAAGAGAAGCGCGCTTGGCACTTTCTTATGTCACTGTCAAAGTCAGACAGAATGATGTTCAAGGGGGGATTCCCCTTTCGCCCCTCAACAAGATTAGAATACTAAAAGTTTCTCCAGCAACGGGTTATTGGGACATCTACGTCGAAGGGGCAAATCTCGTTGAAGAGGATGATACGGATGCAAATCCAGCAACACCGGGAAACAAAAGTGTCATTGCAGAAAATGTGGGTTTTACAGCCAGACAAGCTACTTTTAATGGGAGTAAGCAAATTATATTCACAATCACTTATGGAAGTGGCAAAACGTTAAATGAGACAATTACCTTGCGTTCGGATAATCCGTAGCCAATTTGCAGGGTTTTTATAGAATGTGATTCAACTCAGGGATCATCTGAGCGAACTTATAAATGGAGGGATTGCCATGGGTGTGTTAGGAATCGATCTAGGTTCAAATACGATCAAAATTGTACAGGCAAAAGCAGGCAAGAAACTAAGCATTACCAATAGTTATTTACTACATACGCCGCAAGGCGCAATTATTGATGGCGAGATCAAAGACATGCTCATGGTGGTGTCAGCCATCAAGACCTTTATGAATGAACACCACATAAAGGCCAAAGAGGTATCATTTTCACTCCAGTCTCCAAACGTCAACACCCGTGAGCTTAAACTTCCGGCTTTTAGCAAAAGCGAAGTCATGCCAGCTCTTGAGTTTGAACTGTCTCAAATTTTCCCAGGAATAGTGCAGTCGCACACATTGACGTATCAACAAATAAGCAAAGCGGGAGAACCCATTGTGGGATTATCCGCATTTTGTCCTACTGCAATGCTCATTGGATACGTCGAACTTGCAAATTTGCTGGGGCTAACAATTCGAACCATTGACGTGTCTGCAAATGCTATTGCGAAGTCTTTGAGACTTTTTGGAGATGCTTCGTACATGACGGAGAATATGTTGCTTGTGGATATAGGCACAGCAGGCTCTCAAGTCACTGTTCTTTCTAAAGGACGGATGATGTTGAGCAGGTACGTCTCTACAGGTGTATCGGCACTGGACCAAATTGTCGCAACACGATGTGGCGTCACCATTGAACAAGCTGAAGCGGCGCGTATGATGAACGATTATGATAAACTAGGGCTCTCAAATGAGGACCTTGATTTTATAGCCAGACTAGGCTACTCAGCTATCGAAGACCAAATCAGGCAGACGATGGACTTTTTTACAAGCAATAAAGGGAACGAGGCCATTACAAAGATCCTAATAATGGGAGGCGGTTGTCATTTTCCTGGACTCGCTACCCATTTTGAAACGTTGTACCGTTTGCCAGTCCATATTGCGAAATTGGACAAAATGGCACTTAAGCAACCATCGGAGCTTATGTTGTCAGCGGCAGGTTGTCTGATCGTAGACAGTAATTTGACGCAAGATTTTCAACTCATACCAGGTCTACAAATGCTTCAAAAATATCAGGCTCAGACCAATAGAACCGCTATTTTGCTTGGAACAGGTGTAGTGATTGCCCTACTGGGCTTGTCCGTATTCGCCTTTGCCTATTTTGGAGTTCAGTCACAAAACGACAGAGCGCTTGCTCTTGAACAAGAAGCGGCTACTTATAAACCCGCAACAGAGCTTAAGCAACAAATCATAGTGGCTCAAGATACAGCGGACAAAATTAAGGCCATAATCGCTTTATCTGACAAAACAAACCTAATCAACTCGGCACTTTTGACGGACATAGGAAAAGCTATGCCGGAGAACGTTTTTATTATGTCCTACGCAGCAGATGGGACATCGACGATTTCCTTCACAGGCATCGCTCTTGATCGCCCAAGTATTGCTCTTTTTGTGAGACAACTCACTGATCTTGAAAGTGTAACCAGTGCAACGCTCCAAAATGTCACTAGACGCGCAGGGCCAGATGGAAACGTTATGGACTATAGTTTTACACTACAGCTTCAACTGAAAGGAAGGTAAGACTATATGACACAGCGTCCTTTAAAGAAAAATGCCGCTAGCCGAGTGACACAGCGTGAGTTCATTATGCTAGCCATCCTCGTACTGGCCATCGAAGCCTTTGTTCTTATTCGATTTGTCGTTACACCTCAGTGGGCTGCTTTTTCGGATATCAAAAGCACCAACGATATGAGACAGATTACAGTTGAAAAAATGAAAGCGGATTTTGCTTCACTTGACACTTTCAAAGCAACCTTAAATCAATTGACTCAAGGTGTCACTGATGCAAAAGCACAAATACCTGCTTATGTTTCGCAAGAAGAAGTCCTAATGCTCATAGAAGAAAAAACACAAACGTCTGGAGTTCAAGTTGGGATGATCAACTTTGCGCCACCCGTTGCAATCGCCGCTGCGGGCTTGGTAGCAGCTAGCGACGGAACGACTCCAGCAGAGGCAGCTCCGGCTGTACCTGCTGTCATTACGAAAGAATCCGTACAAGAGCCCCTTCTCGTGACACAGAATATTGCGATCACCTTTGATGGAAATTTTGAGGAAATAATGAGCTTTTTTAAAGCCATGGAAACAAATCTACGAAAAGTCTACTTAGCTCAAGTCAGTTTGACCAGCATGGATGATGGCACTTTAGGTGGGACCCTGAACATCAGTTTTGTCAGTTACATTGATGCCAATAACTTTGACCAGTACCAGTTGGATCTTAAGATGAATTCTGGCAAGTCCAATCCTTTTACGCCCTATTCGGGTTTTGGCGTCAAAAAAGCGGTCATTGTCCCTGCAGAGCCTGATCCCAATTTGTATATCTATTTGAATTCTTATTTAGACAACGCTCAAAAGGTTATCGTTGGGCAGTATAAAGCACAAGGCTCAGAGCTCAATTTCAACGAAAACAAACAAACTAAAGTAAAAATGACATTGACCGGAAATAAAGATGCCTTTGGTTATACCCTTACACTAAATGGTGCGGTTCTCAAATCCAAAGGCACAGTCACTCTAGAGAATGGCATTATACAAATTAAAGTTTTGTCCCTTAAAAGAAAAGATGCTAAAGATTTGGTGAGCATAGTCTTAGATGTGGACAATCAGTCCTCTGCAAAAGCGGTACTCACTATTCTGAATGATGATTCAGTGAAGCCACGTGTTAAAAAAGGTGTTATTTCAAACAACGTCACAATAAAGTAGGTCTATATGACAAACAAAAGTAACCGAGGCTTCACGCTCATAGAAGTTGTGGTAGCCTTTGCGGTGCTTGCCATTATTTCTGGCACCCTGCTTCAAATATTTGTAACGGCGACTCAAGTCAATCAAAATGCATTTGAAATCGACAAAGCCAGTGCGATTGCTGTTGAGGCCATTGAGCGTTTCAAATCAGTTCCAGGACTCCCAAGCGAAACCTATATTTATTATGATCAAAGTTGGGGAACTGCAGGGGTGACCACTGCAAATGCGGTCTATGTACTCAAACAAACTATTCCTAGCACGGTGACAACCTCAGAAGGAGCGAGTTTTTATCCCGATGTTGTCAAAACAATAAATACCACAACCGATCAAGCACTTCAAATTACAACGGGGAATACGACGACCTCTGCGTTTCATACATTGACAATTGACGATGGCGTGGTAAGGACTGAACTAACCCAAACAAACGATTTTATCAATGTTAAAAACGGCAAGGTAGGTATACTTGTTAATGCTTTGGGAAGTTTAAAACTGACTATCAAAAACAACACCCAACTGACGATGGGTAGTGCCGGTGAGTATAGTGCGACTGGGACGCCAAGTACATTTCAATTGGCAGTATATGTGTCTGGCCTTACGACGGAAAGTCAACTCACAGTAAATTTTTCTCAAGGAGACTATAGCACAAGTCTTGTCAATGCACAGCAAATTACTGCAGCAAATAAACAGATTGGTATTCTTGTAACACGACAAAAGGATAATAAAGTACTTGTCGATATGGATGGCTCTAAATATGATATCGAGCAAAAATAATTGTGACAGTATGTGGCTTAAAAAGCTGAAAAGAATAGGAGGCAGACATGAGATTCCGTTCTATCCATATAAATAACACAAAGGG
>JBBRGL010000185.1:0-5923 GCA_038240675.1 Peptostreptococcales bacterium | reverse complement strand
CCCGAGTAGCTTAAAATCTGTGTCATCAGGATCCGTACAATTTGCACGATGCAAATTGAGCCCAGCATTTGCATGGAGGTAACTTCTGGGCGGTAGGATCTTGATGACACTAAATTCCTCCCCTCGGGTTTGTATGTCTGGAAACGGTGAGGTTTGAAATCTTATATTGACTTTGCCACTTTTAAGCATATAATATAATTAAAATTAGGCTAATCTGAATTATATTATTTTCTTGGGAGGTTTTATGAATTTCATTGGTAGAGAAAGCGAGCTTCATAAGCTTGATCTGGAATTTCAGAGGGACCATGGGTTTGTTGTGCTATACGGGCGTAGACGGATTGGGAAGACAACGCTGATCAAGGAGTTTGTCAAAGGAAAGAATGCGTTGTATTTTCTTGCAACTGAAGAGATTGAGAGGCGAAACCTAGATCGTTTTACGCAGACTTTGGCGCATTACAGTGATCAGGAATACCTTGCAGAGGCTTCGTTTCATGACTGGGAAGCTCTTTTTAAAATTTTCGCTTCCTATAAACCACTTGAGAAAAAAGTTCTGGTTATTGATGAATTTCAGTATTTGGTTCATGTGAACGCTGCATTCCCAAGCATTTTTCAAAGAATTTGGGATGAGATCCTCTCCACTACGAATATTATGGTGATTATCTGTGGCTCTTATATTCATATGATGATGTCACAAGTTCTTTCCTATAGTAGTCCTTTGTATGGAAGACGTACTGCCCAGATCAAGCTGGCTCCTTTAAAGTTTATCGATCTTCAAAATAATGATAAAGAGCATTCTTTCGAAAACCTTGTCGAAATTTACGCTTTGACTGGCGGAGTTCCTAAATACTTAGAATTCTTTCATAATCATAAGAATATTTACGAAAATATGGCTGATGAAATTCTGAGGAAAGGGAGTTTTCTATTTGATGAACCTGTTTTTTTGTTAGAAAAGGAAGTAAAGGAGGTTGTCAGTTATTTTTCAATTATGAAAGGGATAGCCGATGGCAATCATAAGCTGTCCGAACTTTCGTCAACCCTTGGCTTGGCCTCCAATGCTATGAGTCCTTATATTAAAACACTGATAAATTTGGACCTTATCTCAAAACGTGTTCCTATAACTGAAAAAAATCCTGAAAAAAGCAGAAAAAGCCTCTATTATATATGTGACCATTTTATTGCCTTTTGGTTTCGCTTTGTGCACACCTATAAGGGAGAACTTGAAATGGACAATGTGCGCTATGTTCTTGAACAAATAAAAAAACGTTTTGTTGAAAATCATGTAGCTTATGTATTCGAAGAGGTCAGCAAGGAAAATTTAGCAACTCTCTGCATGTCGGGCCAAATTGATTTTTCAATAAGCCGCATGGGTTCTTACTGGAATTCCAATTGCGAAATAGATCTTGTGGCTATTGATGAGGAGCATAAGTGTGTTATTTTAGGAGAATGTAAATATTGCAGCAAGCCCGTTGATGCAGATGTGTATTTTGACCTTCTTAAAAAATCGGAAACCATCCTAGATTTAAAAGACTACCCTAAATTTTACGCCATTTTCTCTAAAAGTTCTTTTACCAATCGTTTGTTAGATCTTGCTAAAAGCAACTCAAATATAGTGCTAATCAATTGCGGAGAGTTGGTTGGTGGCGGAAAGGGGCGGGAGGATTAAGAATATGATTTGCTGTAAATTCCACCGTCACTTTTACAGCAAATTCTTCTTCATCTCCCTCTTTTACTACATTTAAACTTAGCCGTTTTTATTCAATAGCCAATCGAGCGCGTTTACTCTCTTGATGCCCTCGTAATCCGCTACTGGATCTTCGTCAAGAGTGATTAAAATTTTGGGATAATGGTCACTTATTTTTTGTAATGGGGTAAGTTCTCTACGCAAGGTGCTTTCGTCTCTAACACTGGCCGCTACCTGAAAGTAAGTTAAACCCTCTTCATCCATAGCGACAAAATCTACTTCAAGGTCACCAATCTGCCCCACATAAACATCGAATCCCCTTCTAATCAGTTCAAGATAAATGACGTTTTCCAATATATGTCCAACATCTGTGCTGCGTTTCCCTAAGAGGGTATACCTTAAGCCTATATCAACGACGTAGTATTTCTCTAATGTCTGCAGGTATTGCTTACCCTTAATGTTGTACCGTTTCGCTTTGTAAAGAATCAGGCTTTCTGTCAAAGCTCTGATGTATTTTTCTACAGTTTTTGGATCTATTTTTCGCCCTTTTGAAGTCATTGTGTTGGCGATTTTCGTCATAGAGAGCTGATTGCCAATGTTGTCAAAAACAAACTTGGCCACATCTTCCAAAATCATCACATCTGTGATTTTATACCTCGCAACAACATCTTTTAGAATGACGGTATTATAAAGACTTTGCAAGTAGTCTTGTATGACTTTATAGTTGTCACCAAGCACCACTGTATAAGGAAAGGAACTGTTCTGGAGATATTGTGTGTATTTTTCATCCACATGCATATTTCGATTATTTCCAAAACAATATTCTGAAAATGATAAGGGCAACATCTTGAGTTCAATGTACCTTCCAGATAGAAGGGTCGCTAACTCGCCTGACATAAAGTAAGCATTGGAGCCTGTGATATACAGGTCAACATTCTTTCGGATGAATAAGCTATCGACTGCCTTTTCAAATTGATGAACATGTTGAATTTCGTCAAGAAATATATAGTTCTTCTTTTCAGGATTTAGGAGTGGCTTGATGTAGTTATACAAAGTCCGGTAGTCCTTCAGTTCATCATAATCAACATCTTCAAAATTAATTGAAATGACCTGTTGTTCTTCAACACCATTATTTAATAAATAGTCTCTATACAACTCAAACAAGGTTGATTTTCCGCACCTACGAACGCCCGTGACCACTTTGATGAGCTGTAAGTCTTTTGATTGTATCAAAAAATCCAAGTATTCCTTTCTAGGTATCATATCATCACCACCATTTCTCGTTTATACATATTTTAATCCCGAGTTTGTTCGTTGTCAACGTTTTTGCGGAATACATTCCTTTGATTTCAGAAAATCATCTTCTTCTCTTCTAAAAGTTCTTTAAGCGACCGTTTATTAGATCTTGCTAAAAGCAACTTAAATATACTGGAAATCAATTGTGGGAAGTTGTTTATTGGCGAAAGAATGCCGGAAGACTTGAAGTGAGCACCGCGAACTGCCCTCAATACGCAAAGATTGCAATCCTCATAAGGAACCCTTACAGAAAACCCGAGTAGCTTAAAATCTGTGAAAGTAGTTGCCGTGCACCTTGCACGATGCAAGGCGAGCCCAGCATTTGTAGGACACAACTTCTGGGCGGTTAGGCAACTGATTTCACTAAATTCCTCCCCTCGGGTTTGTATGTCTGGTGAGGATGTTGACAGGCATCTGGGATTAGGGATCTGGTATCTGTTTGATGATATCGGGGATCTGGCATCTGGGATCTGGTATCTGTTCTAGGATGTAAATCGTGTACACGATTTAACCATTGAGGTGAGCGCAGCGAACTGCCCTTAATACGCCAAGATTTCAATCCTCATAAGGAACCATTACAGAAAACCCGAGTAGCTTAAAATCTGTGTCATCAGGATCCGTACAATTTGCACGATGCAAATTGAGCCCAGCATTTGCATGGAGGTAACTTCTGGGCGGTAGGATCTTGATGACACTAAATTCCTTCCCCTCGGGTTTGTATGTCTGGTGACGGTGAGGTTTGAAATCTTAATTTGGTATCAGGGATCCGTTTGATGATTTAAATCGTATAAACGATTTACCTTGTTTGGCGAACGCAGCGAACTGCCCCACCCTCGCCAAGATTTCAATCCTCACAAGGAACCATTACAGAGAACCCGAGTAGCTTAAAATCTGTGAAAGTGGTTGCCGTGCACCTTGCACGATGCAAGGCGAGCCCAGCATTCTTTTGAAAACCACAAAGCCGCTGCCTCCGGCGTTTTCTCGGCAAATAAAGAACAATTCGCCTGTCAAACACGCTGTGGTGTAGGACACAACTTCTGGGCGGTTAGGCAACTGCTTTCACTAAATTCCTCCCCCTCGGGTTTGTATGTCTGGTGACGGTGAGGTTTGAAATCTTATGGTGAGCACCGCGAACTGCCCTCAATACGCAAAGATTTCAATCCTCATAAGGAACCATTACAGAAAACCCGAGAAGCTTAAAATCTGTGTCATCAGGATCCGTACAATTTGCACGATGCAAATTGAGCCCAGCATTTACAGGAGGTAACTTCTGGGCGATAGGATCTTGATGACACTAAACCCCCTGTGTTAGGATAGTTGTCGTAGGGTCATGAAAAATGTATAGTGAGTTAAACCGACAAACAAGGAGAAGACAATGGCTCGTTATACAACCGAATTCAAAAATATTGTGATTAGACGAATGATGCCACCAAACAATGAATCAGCAGAGGCAATATCAAGAGAGACGGGAATACCTGAAGGCACGCTCTATTCATGGAAGAAGAGTTCTAGAGCAAAAGGGTTTGCTATGCCAGCTGGCGAACAAGAACCTGAACGTTGGAGCGCACAAGACAAGTTTTTGATAGTCGTTGAAACAGCAGGACTAAGTGAAATAGAACTATCCGAATACTGCCGTAGCAAAGGGCTATACGTAGAACAAGTACGCACTTGGCGTGATGCCTGCATGCAAGCAAATGGTGGTGTAGCTCAAAGGCTTACAGAGCTTCAAAGAGACTTAAAGGCAAAGGATAAAGAAAACAAGGCGCTCTCAAAAGAACTTAGACGAAAAGAGTCTGCACTTGCTGAAACAGCTGCGTTATTGGTCCTTAGAAAAAAGGCAGCCACGATTTGGGGGGACAACGAGGACGTCTAATCAGCGTCTCAGATCGTGAAAATGCAATAATGCTGATTGAAATAGCAATCTTGAGTGGTGCAAGTCAAGCGAAGGCGTGTGAAGAGCTTGAAATATCGACGAGAACGTACCAAAGATGGACAAATACATCAACACCCAACGAAGATCAAAGACCCCACGCAAAACGACCAGAACCAAGCAATAAGCTATCGTTAGAAGAAGAGCAACTCATTCTAAAAACCTGTAATGAGCCGAAATTTCAAAGCCAGCCACCAAGCCAGATTGTACCAATTTTAGCAGATTCAAATATCTACATCGGATCAGAGTCAACTATTTATCGCACATTAAAAAAACATAACCAACAGAATCACCGCGGAAAAAGCAAGAAACCATGCAAACGCCCCATTTCAACGCATTGTGCGAAAGCACCTAATGAAGTGTGGATGTGGGACATAACGTGGTTGCAGGGACCAGTAAAGGGCGTTTACTATTACCTTTATCTGATGCTGGATCTATTCAGCCGAAAGATAGTTGGTTGGGAAATATGGCAAGAAGAATCGGCAGAAAATGCCAGCGTGCTCATAAGACGTGCTGTAATGAGTGAAAAGTGTTCACATAAGCATAATCCGCTTGTTTTGCACTCGGATAACGGGAGCCCGATGAAAGGTTCAACCATGCTAGAAACGTTGTATTCACTGGGCATCATACCCTCCAGAAGCAGACCAAGAGTAAGCAATGACAACCCATATGCTGAATCTATTTTTAGAACTTGCAAATACAGACCCAATTATCCGATAAAAGGCTTTGAAAGCCTTGAAGCAGCAAGAGAATGGGTACTTGAATTTGTAAAGTGGTACAACAAAGAACATCGCCATAGCGGCTTAAAGTTTCTTACGCCTGAACAAAGACATACCGGAAAGTCCAGCGAAATCTTTGCAAATCGAGAATTGGTTTATGAAGAAGCAAGGTTGAAAAACCCAGAAAGATGGAGTCAACATACCAGAGTGTGGAATTTAGAAGATGAAGTTTGGCTAAACCCTGAAAAAATAACACAAGAGACTATTCAAAAAAATCAAACGGCATAACGGATACAT
>JBBRGL010000184.1:0-5945 GCA_038240675.1 Peptostreptococcales bacterium | reverse complement strand
AATGGAATAGCTATCATAGGGTTCTCCTTTAATTTAGTCCTCTATGATAAGTATTCGACATAAAAACGCAGTTTCCTTTTTGAAATTCATGGAAATTTAAAACTATTTGTTTTGCTTAGGACTTCTGCGGAATATGCGTCAATATATCATATTTTGAGGTGTTTGTATCCATTCATTATTCGGTTTCCCAACTATATTTAGTTAAGGAGTCAAGCATTGCCACGCTCATCCAAAAGAAGGAGCCACCACTCGTTAGAAATTGATTCCCAACGAGCGGTGGCCCCTTAAAAGTTTGCTTTCTGTTCAAAAATGGTCAAAATCTTTAATCGTTTACTTTATAAGAATTCAGTCGGAAATGCCGAAACACCTACCGGAACCTTGAATTCGTAATATTGAAATACGCCTTCAATACCTTTTAAGTAAAGCCAACGCTTCATAAACATCACGTCACTCCCAGGCGCTAGATTTAAAAGCATCGCTTCACGTTCGCTAGCTGTAATCACGGTAACTTCTTGAACCATGCGTTCTACAGGTAATTTTAAGGTTTCAAGCATCAACTTTCCCAAAGACAAATTCAAATCCGCACCCTCGGAGAGCTCAATAAAATGTTCATGAAAGTAGAAAATTTCCATTCCGAGAGGATGTTGATCTATGAATCGACTGCGTTCCAAAATCAAAATTTCGTCACTTTCAATAAGGGAAAGGGCTCTTTGTTCCTTCGTGATTTTTATGATTTGCTGATTTAGGATCTCATTGTGATGGTTCCAGCCCCGTAAGTTTAAAAAGTACGACAAACTCATCAGCGGTTCATACCCGATGCTTGTTTCCTTTTTTTTAACATATGTGCCCTTACCCTGTATTTTTTCCAAAAGTCCCTCTTTAACAAGCTCGTTGATTGCTTCCCGAACTGTTGCGCGGCCAACCTGATAGGTTTTCATCATCTCTTGCTCACTGGGAATTACATCTCCAATTTCAACGCGATCTGATTTGATTTCTGCCAATATTTGATCCTTTAATTGAATGTATAAAGGGATATGCAGTTTTCGATTAAGTTTCATCACTTTACCCCTTTGCTGTTTCTGCCATTCCAAACCTTCATCTACTCGTACATACATACTCTTTCACGCTTACAATCCATAAAAAAACGGGACTAGGATAGGAACAAGACCACTTAAAATCGCGCCACTGACAAAGGAAATAGCAGCGACTTCAGGGTTCGTACATATTGCTATGACAGGGAGAACCGAGTCCATAGCGGTTGCGACAGCAGATGCAATCGTACTATAATTGTTCAACCTCTTTGCTATGAGTGGAATGGTGATCATAGCGAATAATCTCTGTTCCTGGCGCAGTTTTTTGAATCACAAACACATCTGGATTATCTGAAAACATTGAAGTCTCTAGGCTTGTCCATTGTCCATTCACAAAAGCGTAAGCCCTACAATCCACAGCAATAGTATGAAATTTTTCACTGAAACAAGCCCTTTCAAATCATACTTCACAAATGTCCTTGTAATCGCTTATAACCATTTCTCTAATCTTCATATGCACCTATCAAAACTTTTCGGCGGTACCTAGGGCAGAAAACAAAATGATAGTTGATTAGTGATACGGTAGTTTGGGTTCTTCTGTATGTTTGACTCATGCTTATATTGTATCAATAGATAGCAAAAACTGCAACACAAAACCGTGCCATTCATCCCACGGCTAAAGCCTGGCAAGCTCAGTATGGGCTTTCTGGCGCTTTGCTGTAAAAGTACCGTAAGGGGTTACATATTGCTTTGTCTTTTCTTTTCAAAAGTTGCCGACGTAAAATTATAAACCACTTCAGGAATAAGAGAGTAGTACGCTAATGCAAACTCAAAAGACAAATAGGAAGGTCCATAAATGATGGGTGCAAGATAGTATCCAGGAATGCTTGCATCCGTTTCGTAAAGTCCTCTGATAATAGGAACCAATTTCCCACTGTCCAATAACAGCCGAATTTTGGCTGTTGGGTTCACATATTTTTTGAGCTCATCCATTAACATTGCGCTCGTTTTTATCCTATTTTCACCACCTAAACCAATTATAATGCTTTTATTGGAGAGAATCAATATAAAAAAGTACAAAGAGGCGCTTAAATGTCTTCCCTGAAATTCTCTCTTATACCTTCCCGTGCATCTACTGCCAAAATAATAATGAAGGAGCCCTTGTCCTCTATGGCTTTATCCTCAACAAATAGCTGTCATTAAACTCCACGACGACTGGATTGATTGAATTTCGCTGCCCTATTCATCGAGGCACAACTGAATCAATGCGTCAGCGTTTCTTTTAAATTTTTTTCTCCATAATGACATAGGCTACACCTTCTTTTGAAAGCGCTGCTTCTTTTTCCTCCATACCAAAACGCTTATAAAAATGCGTCTTGGTTTGTCTTGCATTGCACCAGATCCTTTCCACGCCTCTGTCTTTAGCATAGTCAAAAACATGCTGTAAAAGAACAGTGCCGTAGCCCTTTCCCTGGTGACTTTGAAGTGTTGCAAACTTTCTAAATTGGATGCCATGGTCCTCCTCAAAGACCGAAATCACAGAAACCAATAAATCCTCTACATAAACGCCGAAATGTACACCTTCACAATCATTTTCAAGGGCAATAAAATCAAGAGGCTTATTCGGCCAAAGGACCTGCTGCCTAATAGAATACGTCGCTTTATAATCAATCTGCCGAATCATATATGCTTCTCCTTCTGCGGAACTAAGCTTGTCTACGTTCAACGCTTTAAAATTTCTATTGACTGACCTTGTAACTTTTCAATTGCTTCTAAAAAGGTCTTTTCCTCATCACTGCATAAGGATAGGGCTGTGCCACTGACTCCAGCTCTTCCAGTACGTCCAATACGGTGGACATAGGTTTCTGGCACGTTTGGGATATCTATATTAATCACGTGGGATATATTAAAAATATCGATCCCTCTCGCTGCAACATCGGTGGCGACTAAAACCCTTATCTCTTTATTTTTAAAAAGTTCCAGTGCCGCTAGTCTTTCCGATTGATTTTTATCGCCATGGATGGCTTTTGACCGAATGTTTTGGATATTTAAGGCCTTGCATACCTTGTCTGCCTTCTTTTTTGTTCTTGTAAAAATGAGAACAGATTCATAAGCCTTTGACCGCATCAAATCCAGCAGAAGTGCTGTTTTCTCCGTTTCTTCAACAAAGTAAACCTGCTGCTTAATATCTGCACCTTCTGCCGTTTCGCTTTTGTCGTCAATTTTTACCGGATTCACTAAAATTGAATGGCTATATTTTCGGATTTCACTGGGCATGGTCGCAGAAAACAGGACGTTCTGTCTTGTTTTGGGCAATTGAGAAATGATTTTTTTGACATCTTCGATTGTTCTTAAATCAAGCATCTGATCCGCTTCATCAAGGACAAAGACCTGTACTCTGCTTAAATCGACGTGCCCTTTAGCCATTAAGTCTAAAAGTCGACCTGGAGTAGCAATCACAATATCGGGTTCCCGTTTCATGACCTTTATGTGCTGTTTGGGTGTAATTCCACCAAAAATAACCCCTGTTTTAACCGCTGAATACTTCCCATAAGATTCAAAGCTTTGTCCAACTTGAATGGCCAGTTCCCGCGTCGGCGCTAGGACCAAAGCTCTAATGCCACTATAACCCTCCGTTTTAACGCTCTCCTTTGAAAGTAACTGCACTATTGGAATGGCGAAAGCAGCCGTTTTTCCCGAACCCGTATGGGCGCACCCCAGTAAGTCCCTCCCCATAAGCAGAGCGGGAATTGCCTTCATTTGTACCGAGGTTGGCTTCATATACTTTTTATCTTCAATTGCTTTTAAAATCAAAGGATTTATGTTTAAGTCCTTAAATAGCATTGTGGTTCTCCTATCCTCTGTGATGCGTCCAAACCCGTACACCTTATTACGCTATTACACCTTTGTTCCAATGACCATCCAAAGCGTTCCGAGTCCTAGTTCTGTAGCCTCAAGCATCATATGATCCGTGACTATACTCGAATCAATGTTGATCTGTGTAGTGTCTGACAGAATAACGCGTTTTAGCCAGTTCCAAAAAAGTCATCTTTCCATCCCTCTCTTCAGTGACCATTGTTTCAGTATTCAGCCCATCCTTAAAGGATAAAATTCATAGCAATCTTCTTTTCCTGTTCCGGTTTTTCTATAGTCCCGTTACTTGCCTCTACAACTTTCAAGAGCCATTCCATGTTTTTGCCGAGGACCCGCATAATCTGCTTGCCCTCTTGATCCTCAAGTACACACTTATAAATCCAATAATGACTAGGGTTTCAAAAGTAAGTTCCTCAAATATTCGTACCGTTTTATACCCTTTAACAAACCCTTCTTTAGTCCCTTCATGAAAGTCCCAACTGTTGGACTTCACCATCTCAACTCTTCAGTCCACTCATAGAACCTTGTTTTGATGCTTCCACCAATCAGATTCAAGGGTTAAAATATTGACGGTTGAACTATAGGATTCTGGCACTTCATGGCCCTCGTTTACTTTAAGTTCAAAAACTGTATTGCCTTTTCAGTGCCATCCGCGGTCCGGGGCATATGCTCATTTCTCCCTTATTTGTTTTACAACTCACTGGCGCCAAATGTATCCCATTCGCTCAGGTCCCCAGCCTCATACCCTTTGTAAAACCATCGTTTTCTTTGCTCAGAAGTTCCATGTGTAAAGCTATCAGGAACGATGTAGCCCTGTGCCTCCATTTGAATTTTATCATCCCCTATTGCACTCGCTGCAGTCATTGCCTCATCCAAATCGCCTTCATCCAACAAATTCTTATCTTGCACATGTTTCGCCCAGACACCCGCGAGATAATCTGCTTGAAGTTCAAGTCTCACATTATATTGGTTGTATTCTTCTTTGCTGACTTTAGCCCTTATTTCATTCATCTGATCCATGACACCCAATTCATTTTGCACATGGTGACCAATCTCGTGCGCTATTACATAGGCCATTGCAAAATCGCCCGGCGCTTTAAACTTATTTTTAAGTTCTTCATAGAAATCTAAATCAATATAAACATTTTTATCCCCAGGACAATAAAATGGTCCGGTAGATGAGCCTGCTACGCCGCATGCAGACTCAACACTGCCCTTAAAAATCACAAGCTTAGGTGCATTATATTCCATGCCCTGTTTCGCAAAAATATCTGTCCAGACCACTTCTGTATCTGCCAATACGACAGAAACAAATGCGACAAGCGCGTCTTCTTCCTCAGTTGATTCATAAGGTACATTTTGGGATTGTCCTGTATCCATGTTTTGAAGAACATCCCCTGGGTTTCCTCCAAGCAAGGTATATATAATCAATACAATGATTCCAAAACCTCCAAGCCCTCCAAGTGCCGCACCTCCCATGCCTCTTCTATCTTCAACATTCGAACTTTTCGTTCTCCCTATCCATTTCATAACCGTCCTCCTTTTTTAAACTGAACACAGAATGTGTTGACCCTCTTGACTTTATTATAGCGCAAAAGTCGATTGTTCACGTGTGATCTGATTTTTAGTCCTCTTACAAAAGGAGTCCATCGCAAAGCAGAAAGTAAATACCTGATTTGCGATAGACTCTTCTTATTTTTTGGTTACAAGCCGGGAATTATAGTCAACAACCTGTGACTTTATTATATGCCTTTTTTAAGTCGAAAACAAGTGCATCGCTTTATTTTTGTGAAATACTGGCAGACATTTTTTACAACCGTCATACCCTTGGTTTAATGCATCATTGAGGAGGTGATAGCTCCGCTGATAAATCAATGTATTGACATAGAGTTCGTATTTTGTAAACTAAATTTACAATTTAAAGGACTAACGATTGCATAACTGGCGGAAGTGGATTAAACCACACGGAGTGTAATCGATCAAATGCCGACCGCCTGGGCGAAACCCAGGCGGTCGTTTGTTTTTTTTTGTATCGGCGGC
>JBBRGL010000183.1:0-5980 GCA_038240675.1 Peptostreptococcales bacterium | reverse complement strand
AGCTGAATTCTGAAATGGTCGTTCATGCTAGGCGAAATTTCGTCACTTTTGGAGCTTCTTCGCGCATCAAGGTCTACGAAGGTGATGCCACAGCGAGCCTTGAAACCCTCAGTGGCACATATGATATGATATTTATTGACGCTGCAAAGGGTCAGTACTTAGAGTATTTGGAACGCTGTATTCCCCTTATGAAAAAGGGGACGCTTTTGATTTCTGACAATGTTCTTTTTAAGGGCATGGTCGCTACAGATGAACTTTTAGTCAAACGCAAAATAACCCTTGTAAGGCGCTTGCGTACTTATCTTGAGCGTATTATGCACCATCCTCAGATGGATTCAACCCTAATCCCCATCGCCGATGGCGTAGCACTTAGTGTTTGGAAAGGACAATTAGATGAATAAGAGCATTGAACTTCTAGCGCCGGCAGGTGACTTAGAAAAATTAAAATTTGCCCTTCATTATGGTGCAGATGCGGTTTATATCGGGGGCGAAATATTTGGTCTCCGTGTCGCTTCAAAGAATTTTTCCTATGAGGATATGCGTGAGGGTGTAGATTTTGCCCATATCAGAGGCAAGAAAGTCTATCTGACACTCAATATCATTCCACACAACGATGATATTGACGATTTAGATGCGTATTTGGAAGAGATCAAGGACATCGCTTTTGATGCCTATATATTGTCTGATCCCGGCACTTTTGCTGCGGTCAAAAGCCTTAGACCCGATATGGAAATACACTTGAGCACGCAAGCCAATACGACGAACTTCAGAAGCGCTGGATTTTGGCATAGCCAAGGTGTTGCACGGATCATCCTCGCAAGGGAGCTCTCTTTAGAAGAAATAAGAACCATCCGTGAAAAAACGCCTTCAACTTTAGAAATTGAGTCTTTTATCCATGGCGCCATGTGCATCTCTTATTCAGGAAGATGCCTACTTTCAAACTATATGGCTGGTCGAGACGCCAACAAAGGCGCCTGTGCGCATCCTTGTCGTTGGGAATACCACTTGGTTGAACAAACCCGACCTGGCGAGTATTATCCCGTCATCGAAGATGCGTCGGGGACGTACTTTTTTAATTCCAAAGACCTCTGCATGATTGAATTCATTCCTGAACTTGTGAATTCTGGGCTCACAAGCCTCAAAATAGAAGGGCGTGTCAAAACCGCTTACTATGTTGCAACTGTCGTCAGAGCCTATAGAGCCGCTCTCGATCATTTTTTGAAAGAAGAAGAATCATACGTCTACAATCCTGAGTGGCTTGAAGAAATTAAAAAGGCAAGTCACAGAGATTTTACGACGGGATTTTATTTCGACAAGCCTGGTCATAAGGAACAGCACTATCTTAATAGCTCTTACATCAGAGGCTATGATTTTATTGGAATCGTCAAATCCTATAATGCAGAGACCAAACTCGCCAAAGTGGAACAACGCAATAAAATGAGCTTGGGTGAAACCATAGAAATCATTGGACCAAACGAAAAATTGTTTGAATTCACTTTAGACGCACTCTTTGATGTCCACATGAACCCGATCGAGTCTGCTCCGCATGCACAACAAATCATCTATATTCCGGTTCCCGTAGCCGTAGAAGAAATGGACATTATTCGAAAGCGAAAGGATGAAACTTATGAAGGATAAACCTCTTTTAATAGGGATATGTGGGGGCACAGGATCTGGAAAAACAACTGTCGCAAAGGCTATTTTTAAATCTTTCCCCGAAAAGAATATCGCTATCATTGAGCAAGATTCTTATTATAAGAATCAAGATCATTTAACAATGGATCAGCGAGTCCTGACAAATTACGATCATCCCTTGTCATTTGACACGGATTTGTTGCTAGACCATCTCAAGACCCTTTTAGCGGGTGAATCTATTGATAAACCTATTTATGATTTTTCCATACACACCAGAAGCAATCTCACCATTGAAGTCAAACCAAGGGATATCATTATTCTTGAGGGCATCATGATCCTTGAAGATAAGCGTTTAAGAAATCTCATGGATCTCAAAATTTTTGTGGATACAGATGCAGATATCCGTATTATTAGACGCATAAAACGCGATATGGAAGAACGAAAAAGAACCTTGGATTCAGTCATCAAGCAGTATATCCAAACGGTTAAGCCAGCTCATGAGCAGTTTATAGAGCCCTACAAAAAGTTTGCGGACTTGATTATACCAGAAGGCGGTCACAATAAAGTCGCTATCGAAGTCATGGTGAGCACTGTCAAAGCTTGGGTCAGATCATGAAAAAACAAACCCCCTCACCACAATTTGGATAAGGGGGTTTTCGCTTTATTCATGGGTCAATACTTTGAAAAAATAACCGACACCGACATGCCATTTTTCATCTTGTGCATAAGTTTGATTGATCCACTGAATCTGATTGACATCTTGCGGACACGTTTCAATCAACTTGTTAATCAATCGACAACAAATCACTGTACTGCGTTCGAATGTCATTTGCTTTTTCTGCCAGGATCCAAAGAGGTTGTAGGGATTGTTGAGGATTTTTTCTCTAAAAGGGTTGGACATCGCAACAAATCCCTGTTCTTGTCCTATAATGCTTAAAATAAGTGCAGGGTGAATATTTTCTGCTTTTGAAATACTTTCGAGGGTATCAATATAAGAACCACTCAGTAAGGTTGAATCATAAACTTTTAAGAGTTGAGTCACTTTTTCCCTATTCAGCGGAACAAAACTGAGGTCACTTTTCCAGTTGAGGATTTCAATGATTGGTTTAATGGGCTGATTGGTTAAGGCACTCATCTGGGTAAATTGTTGTAGGCTAATAGTGGCAACTTTATGTGTAACCTTATCTTCTTTAGACGTCATTGCCACCACAATCCCCAGTGAACACCCAACAAAAGTGAGTAGAATCATAATGAGCAAAAAGTACCGTCCTAACCCAAAAGACAACTGTGTAAATCCCTGTGTTTTAACTTCAGTTATTTCAGGCATTTGGATTTCGAATACGACTGGCGTTTGTTGATTAAACAGGCTATAGTGAATACATATAGCATTGATTTCCTCGGCGGTAATGGGTTTATTGGAAATAAGTGTTGTTTGGAAAAGTTCAAGGGTCAAGGCTTTCTTTTGAACATCCTCAAAAGATTCAAAGTAAGGCGTCATTTTTGTCCATAGAGCATTTGAAAGGAGCACAGCTTTTCGACTGAAGGACGCCGTTGGGTACTGAGACTGAATCTGACTACGCAACTGGTCTAATTCAGCTTCATCAATCTCAAATTGACTGTCTATCATTATACCCTCCAACGGCTTTCTTCTTTTATGCATCTAAGGTTAGGGTGTCAAAAGGGTATCATTAAACTTTTTCATACCAGATATAGAGCTGGATGATTCAACTAGTTCTGTATGTGGTATGAAAAATCGTGGAACTCCCTTTTGACACTCTAACCATCTAAATTATATCACGGGTGGGGCAAAATCGTTATCCTCACAAAAAAGGAGTTAAAATGCTGATCGAAAAGATTTTACTTGAAGCTATGAAAAGTACCGCTTCGGATATTCATATAACAGTGGCGATGCATCCCATTTTAAGAATCAATGGCACTCTAAACTTCCTAGAGGACTTTGATAAATTAACACCTGAGAACACTTTTGAAATTGTCTCTTCAATCACTCGAAAAGAGCAGTTAGAAAGACTTGAGGTTCAAGGTGAACTTGATTTTTCGTATTCCTTTAAAGGGGTTGGCCGATTCCGCGTCAACATCTACAAACAGCGGGGGTCATATGCTTTGGCTTTAAGAGCTGTGCCACTGACAATACCAACAATCGAAGGCATGCATTTGCCTCAGATTTTGAAGGATTTGGCGAATCAAAAAAAAGGAATGGTTATCGTCACTGGGCCAGCGGGCTCTGGAAAATCCACTACTTTGGCAGCGATTGTCGATCATATAAACCAGACCAGACGTTGTCACGTCATCACCATTGAAAATCCTATTGAATACTTGCATCGACATCAATCAAGTGTTATCAATCAAAGGGAGATTGGACACGATTCAAGAAGTTATGTCAGTGCCCTCCATTCTGCTCTGCGTCAAGATCCAGATGTTCTTTTGATCGGAGAAATGTACGACCTTGAGTCCTTATCAATCGCCATGATGGCTGCCGAAATGGGCCACTTGGTACTGACGACCATGCATACTGCCGGCGTTGTCAATACCATTGATCGTTTGATTGAAGGCTATCCAAATGAACAACAGCAGCTTGTAAGGGTTCAATTGTCTGGCGTTCTATTGGCTGTTATCTCTCAACAGCTTTTGAAACGCGCCGATAATTGTGGCCGCATTGCAGCCATTGAAATCATGCTTGCCAATCAAGCGATTCGCAGTCATATTCAAGAAAATAAAACCCATCAAATTTCAAACTCTATTCAAACAGGCAAACGTCAAGGGATGGTTACAATGGATACAGCCATAAATGATTTGTTTCAGCGCGATTTGATCACCAAGGAAGAAGCATTAAGCTTTGCAGTGGACAGAGATCTAATGTTAAAATACATGGGATGATTAGCATAAATTTTCGAACAAACTGGAGGTAATTGAATTTGGGTTATTTTATTATTTGTTTCGTTTTTCTCTATGGACTGCTGTTTGGAAGTTTTTTCAATGTTTGCATCTACCGCATACCTGCAGGGCTCAGTATCATCCGTCCAGGTTCAAGATGTGGTACCTGTGAACATCCGCTTGCTTGGAAAGATTTGATGCCCATTCTGAGCTATGTAAGCTTAGGTGCAAAATGCCGCTACTGTAAGGCACTTATTTCTGTGCGTTATCCACTAGTAGAACTCTTGACAGGCATCCTCTTCGTCCTGGTTTATTTAAAATTTGGATTGACGTTTCTTTTTTTAAAATACCTTGTATTGGTTTCTATTCTTATTGTCCTCTCTTTTATTGATTGGGATCACAAGATTATTCCCGATCGGTTGAATTTAGGCATTGGCATCTTGGCAGTGGCGACCTTGGCCTACCAACCAGAAATCACATGGATTCAAGGTGCTATAGGTTTTGCAGTAGGTGGAGGATTTTTATTTCTCATAGCACTTTTAACGGGGGCTATGGGTGGGGGAGACATAAAACTCATGGCTGCTGCAGGTTTAATGCTTGGAACCAGTCAAATCATCATCGCTTTGTACTTTGGATTTATAGTTGGTGGTGTCGTCAGTCTTTTTCTCCTCCTTATGAAAATAAAAGGTCGAAAAGACGCCATTGCATTTGGGCCTTATCTCAGCATCGGTATTATTATTGCTGTTTTTTATGGCAATGAAATGATGGCACGCTATCTCCAACTCATAAACTAAATCTAAGGAGGCACTTATGTTTTTGAAGAACTATATGGAAGTCGCTGTGGACCATAACTTGGAGCAATTGCTCAAAGCTTTTCCCTACATCTGCACCTGTGAAAAATGCGTCATTGATATCAAAGCCATTGCCCTCAATAATTTAAAGCCCCATTATGTGGTGACGGATGAAGGCGAAATGTGGACACGCGTAGGGGAGTTAAACCTTCAATTTGAAACCGATGTTTTAAAGGCACTTATTGACTCTATATCTGTTGTCAATGCAAAACCACGACACGAAAAATAGTTTCTTTTAGAGATCAATCGCGCACATTTTGACTCTATATTTGTTCGTTGAAACATTTAATAGCAATCAAAGAACAAATCAGATATAATAGTATTGTGAAAAATGAATTGGAGGGATACTATTAATGATTTCTGCTTCTGAGTTTCGGAAGGGTTTAACCTTTGAGAAGGATGGCGAACCTTTTGTCGTATTGGATTTTCAGCATGTAAAGCCTGGAAAAGGTGCTGCTTTTGTTAGAACTAAATACAAAAGTTTGATTCAAGGTATTATTCGTGAAGAAACGTTCAACCCCGCTGAAAAATTCCCTAAAGCGCATATTGAGCGCAAGGAAATGCAGTACTTATACAAAGATGGCGATTTATACTACTTCATG
>JBBRGL010000182.1:0-6001 GCA_038240675.1 Peptostreptococcales bacterium | reverse complement strand
ATGGATTTACTTGAAGAAGTCAAAGCCAATGTCTCAAAGAAAGTAAAGGCACTGATTTCATGTCTACTAGACAATTGGATTCAATCTCAACCTAGTCATATCAAGTTATTGCTTGGTTTATTGGTGTGCGAAAGTTGAGTTTATAACATATAGACTTTTCAAAAAAAACAGTGACTTACAGTATATCACATCAATCTCAATTTTTCCGCGCTGCTATCAAGTGGTCCTTGGAAAAAAAATCACTGTTATGATGTTCGACTTTTGGGTAAAAATAAACTATCCAAACTAAAGAAGGTGATTTTATGGGCAAATATGAAACTGCGGACTATACCGTTTGTGAAAAAGAAGAGCATTTTGAGATCAGACTTTATGAATCCTTTTATACTGCTGTCGTTGAAGAATTTCATTCAAGTGATACCAGTGGTTTTAACTCTATCTTTCAATACATCAGTGGCGATAATGAACGACGCGAAAAAATAGCCATGACTGTTCCTGTAATCAATGAATACAAAGAACAAAGCGTATCAACGGCTTTCGTAATGCCGCATCAATACGACGCAGAAAGCCTTCCTTTACCCACGAATCCCCATATTAAAATCGAAAAGATGAAGGGCAGAAAAGTTGCTTCAGTGACTTTTAATGGCTCTGTTAACGATGCACAGTTTAAACACCAACAGGAATTACTGCTTGCATGGATTGCGTCCAAAAATTTGAAGCCTGTTGGCCATACCCGTTTAGCAAGATACAACGGCCCTTTCACTTTGCCACTCCTAAGAAAAAATGAAATTCTTATCGACATTGAATAAAGAGAAGCACCTCGATACCCAAAATAAAATTGGGCCTGTTAGTGTGGAAATACATCACCATGCCTGTCTTTTTAACATAATTTGAGAAAGTTACTTCTTACATTGAAACTCAAGAGGATTACGTAATTGTGATTTTCAGTGGAGGACCCGAAAATGTAATTGTGATAATGACGTTATTCGCAAGCACTTCACTTTCTTGATCTTTTAATGTAGTTGTCAAATTAACTAAATTGATTTTACTGCCCAAATCTGAATCATTGCTGAGTACAACCGAATCACCCATTTGCCATACCATTCCTGAAGTAGGCAACTGATTCATAGCCATTTCAACTTTCTTCCCATCCACCATAAAAACTGCATCATCTGCTAAATCATAGCTATAGACGATTTGACGCGGAAATGGATTGACCTTTAAATTCCTGTTCCTTATAAAGGAAAAATCCTTGATATTCGCTCTTCCACCTCCTCTTTTAGATTCAACTGTTTGTTCATTGATCAAAACTGGTGAAGATTTATCAATGCCTGTAATTGTTGATAATCGATTTGAACCGTTTTTGTGTCTTTTTCATAACCCACTGTGATGCCTTTATCTTCTAGAAAAGCTCTTGCTGGCACATAATTTCTGCCATTATAGAGCAGTGGTGTTAAAGCCGAACCGTCAACATCCTTAGGAGACCAAACTGAGCCATCCACAAGGAATTTCAAATCACTGGCTAACGTGGCTTGAACCTTCAGAATTGTCACTGCACCAAAAGCCACGACCGAAACACTCATGAGTACTGCAATCAAAATCATCAAAAAACGTTTAATTTTCACAGGGTACTTCCTCGTCTTATGGATAAATAAAAAATAATAACGATAATCATTATTAGCTTATTCATTTATACCCATTTTTACAGGAATCACTCACCCTCCATTAGATTTTCTCAGTCTTATTCTTTTCTGCAAAGCGCAAAGGGGTCACAGACTTATTCTTGCACTTTGCAGTGCAAGAATAAGTCTGTGACCCCTTTGCATCTTAAAATAGACTTCAATTTTTTAAATCAAATGCCTCGAGGGGCTTTTGAGCCATGATTTCTTCAACTTCCTCAAATCCTTCTGGATAGGCAAAATTATAGCGCGGTGGCAGTGCAAAAACATAGAGATGGTTTTCTCCAATAAGAGATGGCGGTATAGGCGCAGCGCTAACGTTGTATTTCCCATCCAAAATATCTTTCCACTGCTCATGGGTAAAAATCAATAGTGGAATATCTTGCATTGGCTTTAATGTAGTCCAGTTCGGATTTCGGATAATGATTTCTGGTCCTGAAATTTCACGATCTGCAGTTACACCAGTCCACATTTCATCAACGACGCTAAAGTCCTTCCAAGTCAAAGGCAACTTGAATCTAAAACCATATGTCAAATTCTCGTACACAAGTTCATCAACGGTTCCTTTTTCTGTAGGCGTAGTACTATCAGTTGCACTGATCGCTTCTGTAGATATGGTTTTGTCTTGAGTTTGAGACACACTACAGCCTGTTCCTATCAGTATAAAACAGGCCAAAACAACAATAACGACGAATTGCTTTCTCATTTTCATAAAGCACTTCCTTTCGGCTTATTGTTGCACATTTTACTATGCCAAGTGGTAACACACAGTTCACAAGCCACTTAAATCATAAATAGTAAGGGGTCAGACCTGTTGCTGCACAATAAAGTATAATAACAGGTCTAACCCCCATGAATTGCATAATGCTTATCCACGTGTTTCACCAAAGAAGTAGAGTTTTTCAGGTAATGAACTACTTGATTAGAGTGTCAAAAGTAAGTTTCTCGGATATTCATACCACATATAGTCCAAATCGAACCGCCTTATACTATATGTGGTATAAATATGAATGTCATCCCCTGCGAGCCCTCTTGGGTAGCCCTTTCCGTTCCACTTCTCATGGTGTTCATTAGCAATAATTGCAGCAGATTGAATGATTTTGCGATTTGAATGGCGCATAATGCTGTAACCAATACTGGTATGGGTCTTCATGTCGTCAAATTCTTCCAGAGTCAGCTTTCCAGGCTTTTTAAGAATGGAATCCGGTATGGCAACTTTCCCGATATCGTGCATCGGCGACGCTATCCCAATTAAATCTGCTTCAGCCCCCAAGTTGAGACAATTCGCCAAAAGCTTTGAATACTCGGCTTCACGTGATTGCCCGTTTCTTTAGACCGACTCTCCCCTACTTCACCCATCAGAAAAACAATTTCTCTCTCGGTTTCCTCAATTTCTTCATTGAGCATTGCTGTCTCAATCGTTTACCAGAGTATGCAGCCACAAGCTCCAGTTTTTCAAAATCGGAGTTGCTAAAATGTGCAGCCTGAGTCAGCTTGTTTAGGGCTTGAAAAACGCCAATAACAACACCTTCGTTATTCCAAATCGGCATAACGATAATTTGTTTTGTCACATACCCCGTTCTTATATCCACAGAGCGGTCAACCCGAGAGTCCTTCTGGGCATCGTCGATAAAAATCCGTTCGCCCTTTTTCACAACTTATCCAACAATCCCGTGATCCATGGGAATGCGAATTTCAGTGACTCCATGTGCTACCTTGGTCCACAACACCTTATTCTCGTAATCAATCAACCACACTGAGCAGCGATCTGCGCAAATGAGTTCTCTCCCCATATTTGCCATGAGCATCAACAGTTTTTCGATTTTCCGTTCCTGTCCAATCTTCGCCGCATAGTTGAAAATCACTTGTAGCATGGCCTCTGGACTTAGCTCTGTGTAAGATTTTAATTTCTTTATTTTTTTATGTGTTCTCTCATTCAATAGACGATCTTAAGTCAATCACTACAGTAAAAGCTTTTTAACCAATAGTGTCCATAGGGTCTCATATTCAAGATCGTTGTTCATTACCAATTGTTCCGTGATGTTTGAGTCCACCATATGAAAAAGCGTTGCTAAATAGCGCGCTTCGTCTGTTTGAATATAGCCCAACTCCGCCGCCTTTTGCATGAGCTTAAAGTACTTGTCAAAATTGATTTCTGATAGCTTGTCGTTCAATTTTCGGATGTTTTCATTTCTCAAACTCAGTAAATTAAACTGTTTCAAAGCAGACCCTAGATGCGGATCTTTCTGCAAATAACGAATATCTGATAACCCATACTGGATGGTCGCTTCAACAAATTGAACTTTTGTTTCAATTGAAACATTCTCTGACATATCATTTTCATTCATCTTTATAGGTCAGGTGATCAAGGGTATAGAAAATACCAAGAACGACTAGAGAGTGAATCAGATAGTGCGTCAGTGCCATTTGACCCGTCGCAGCAAAAGCATCAACCCATTTTGAATTTGAGTAGTGCTTCACAATCATCAAACAAAGTCCAATAAACCCAATTGCCCACCCAGATGCAGCAGCAACGTAAAAAATGGTGGGATTCATAGGCTTCGTATCAAAGAGGTATTGAATAATCTCAGAGTTTTTGTTTAACTCTAAAAGGATGAATGAAACCACTTTTATGCACAGAGCGCTACCAAATCCATAGACAATCCATTTTTTCAAGTTTTCCTTGTTGACTTCAATTCTACTAAGAAGCAATCCTATAAGCATGAACGTAAACTATGGAAAAGCAGGGTGATACCCGTTGAAAAAAAGATGTCTTAGAAATCCTGTTGCTGTAAAATAATCTGCATAATCCGTAAACGAGGCGTTCCAACCTGTGGAATAATCAAATGTCCCTTGGAGTAAAAAAGACACCGCCAGTATGCTCAGTATGGACAATACAAGATTTTTCGGTTTCATATAAATGATTAGGGTGTCAAAAGCCCGTAGTTAATCTTATTCATACTGCATATAGTTCCGGAAAGTTCAGCTGGCACTATATGCAGTATAAATAATCGAGAAACTTACTTTTGACACTCTAATCATAAATGAAAAAACAAATCATCACCATAAATACGCCGTAGTAATGCAAAATATCAGCACTCCACCCAAATCCAGCATACAGAATTTGACCTAAAACGAAGAGGAATAGTGCTCGCTTTAACACTGTAATTCTTATTTGCTTCCTCACTTCTAGAGATCCACTAAAATAGCTCTTCTTGGTCATAAGTCCAATGCCTATTCCAGCAAGTATAATGAATACAGCCACAGCTCTACCCTCGAAAACGCCCAAAAACCCACTGAGAAGCATATGTTTCTTTATGCCATAAGTAAATACTATCTTATAATTGACAAGCATCATGCCCATTATTGCAAACGCCCTCGCAACATCAAAACCTTGAATTCTATTTGAATCTCTCACATTTAACCTCCTTACCGACCGGTAAGGAGGTAATAACATACGGCATTTTTATTTGCAAGGAAAATCAAAGAAATTCATAAAAACAAGAACGAGGCCCCTTCTTGCGGTACTATACCGCGATAAGGACTTCGTTCTTGTTAGCTAGTTTGACGCCTATTCCCTCATTGATAGTTTTTCTCATTTCATTTGGGAGAGCTCTTTTTCATATTCATAGTAGAACAGCCCATCAATAAGAGCCTTTGCCTCCTCAAAAGTGGAAGCAGGACCTGCAAACATGATATTTTCAGACGCTTGATTATCAAAAAAACCGCTGATTGCTTTGAAATCCTTTGAGACCACTGCATGGGCCAGTTGAGTGCTATTTCTCATCAAAGTGACTTCCAGGCCATTGCCTGTCCACTTTCGCTTGAGATCATCCCACGAAGGCAAACGCTCGCTCAAAGTAGTCACCATGAAATATTCTTTACCTTCTATTGTCAAAATGCCACTGAAAGTGTCTGGTTTTACCCACCGATGATAGGTGCTCCCTTTTATATGTGCAGTCGTCATTTGAGTAACTTGCTCGCTATCCCGATCCACCAAAACCATTTTAAACGTCTCGTCAACCGGCCTTGGCCAGCCATAAATTCCGAGTGCAATGAGTATGCATAAAACAACGCCAATGATCCTTATTCGCTTATTCCTCATAAAAACTCCTCTGGTAATGCATTTGAAAAACAATGTTATCTGACTCTTTTGTTAAACAGCTCACTTATAGACTAACATTATTTATACGTTTTTACTATCGCTTCCCTTCAAACAACTTTGGGGGTCAGGCTTGATTATTTGAATTGTTTTGTTTAAAAAATTAAACTAATCAAGCCTGTCCCCGAACTACCCCTTAGGGGTTGGCCAGTATATAAAAAGG
>JBBRGL010000181.1:0-6012 GCA_038240675.1 Peptostreptococcales bacterium | reverse complement strand
CTATGTCAAAAGCTGCGCTGGCTTGCGGTGCTGACGGACTGATGATCGAGGTTCACCCGAATCCAGATTGTGCCCTCTCCGATGGACCGCAGTCCTTAGACTATGCAGCATTTGAAGCGGGATTGAAAGAAATAAAGTCATTTATCCAGAGAGCTTAAGGGGGAATGAGATGGGTCGGTTGTTTTTTCATGAAAAAGTGATTCAAGCGTTTTATGACATTGATTTTTATATCGGTAGACGCACTGAAAAAAAGAAGAGTGTTCTCCTCTATGTATTGGTTTTGGCACTGTTTATAGGACTTTTAAGTTCGATTTTCAATATGCGAGATTTTTATATGTCAGTGAGCGAATTAAAAGATTTTATGAATACGGCCATTCCAGACTTTAAGGTCATAAAAGGCGAAATGGTCATTGAAGGCACTGCACCTACACAGGCAGTCATACATGACAAAGATGGACTCCTGCTGATCTTTGATCCTATGGGCGAGGCGTATAATCTGTACTTGACCAAACTCAATGGCTTTTATTTAACGAAGGATAGACTTTTGATCAAGAACCTCAACAAAGAGCAAACGTTCCTCTTTAAAGATTCAGCAACTTTTGTGTATGATAAAGCCTCTCTCAAAAGATTGGCAGAAATTTTGACATCTCCCACGGCTGTCATTGTAGGGGTTTTGGTGGTGATTGTCCTCCATATTCTCTTTATATTCACAGGTTTTTTTATTCATTTTACCATTGGCAATATGATCAATACCCTGCTGGGTTATCCCCTAAAACCCGAGGAGGTCATGCCTGTCACCGCTTATTCGCTGACTGTTCCAGCACTGCTCTATTTGGCTTTTGTGATGCTCTATTGGAACAGCGGCGTTGTCCTCTTTATGGCAAGTATTATCGTCAATGCCATTGTTCTTGGCGGGATCAAAATGAAACTGAATACGCAGACATAAACCACACGCAGGATCAAAAGAAAAACATTTTGATCCTGCGTGTTTTTTTTGCTTGGAAATGGGTATTGTTATAATAGAAAGGCAAAGCTATTCAATAAACAAATGGGGGAGTGAGACTATGTCTGTGCATTTTTTCTATAACTATAAAGACGAGTTAATCAAGAAATTAAAAGAGCGTTATGAGAGTGACTTGATTCAAAAGAAAGAGCGCGATCGACTCAAAGCTCAATTAGATGAAGCGGAAGTTTTGATTAAGGAATACTTTAAAATCAGTGGGGAAGAGCTTTCTGAAGTTATTGCAGTTGCAAATGGTGCTGTGAAATATTTAAAAGAAGATCCCCTTCATATTCAACTCACCATTGACCAAAATTTTGTAGAATTCAAACGTCTTGAGATGAGCATTGAAATTCGAGTAGGTCTCTATGATGCTGATATGGATTTTGTGAATGCTGAAGTGGAATGCTATATTGTTCCTGGTGAAAAGCGCTGCAACATCAAGAAAGTAGGCAAGGTTCACGGCGGTAGCAACTTTGACGAAAATACAATTAACCATTATGTCAGAAAGGCATTTAGCCATATGCTTTTGCATTTATAATGGCTTATGACATTCTAAAAATAAAACAATTCTTAAAAAAAAATAAGATAGCTAAGGCTATCTTTTTTTATGCAATGCGCGCACAAATGCGTATAATAGTGAAGAGAAGTAAAATAACTATAACCACAACTAAAATGATGAGAAGAGGTATTATCCTTGAATTTGAAAGAGAAACAAATCAAACCGTTTACTGCAGAATGGATTGTGGAAAAAAATAAATCTCTTCTAAAAATCGTCCTTAAAAGCATAGCTGCTGGGATCATAGCTGTAATTTTACTGATGACCAATGGTCAATCTCTTTACAGTAATGCTTTGGCATCGATCGATATTATGACCCAAAAGGAATCCACTCAACTTTTGGATGAATTTGAGTCCCATTATTTTGGTCAGTTTGTCTTCGACTATAAAGATTATGCAAAAATGCGTGCACATTTTTTAAAAGCAAAGTCCATGACTTATTATGCTTTTTATGAGTTTATTGATTCCATTGCTGTCATGGCCAATGATTACGCCTCTTCTTTCATTTTCAACACGTCAGAAGTCAAATACTTTGACAACTACATGGCCAAGCGTAAAGATGTAACCCCTCTTATTGAAGTCAAGGAAATGGCGGGTAAAAAAGTAGGGTACATTCAGTTAAAAGCCATCAATTCAGAGGTGAATAGCGAAATTTCACAGGTTTTGACGGAGTATGAGCGTCAAGGAGTTCATTCTTTAATACTAGATATGACGGCAAGTCCGCTTGGAACGACAGAGGAAACAGTACGGTTTTTAGATTTATTTATCTCAAATGATGAAATTATGCGTTATCAAACAAATGACGGCTATTATCATGTGTACCTGGCTCAAGCAGGTGCGTTCAAATTTGAACATCTTTACGTGTTGATTAACGATGAAGTCAGCGGTGCTGGAGAAATCGTGGCTGTTTCACTGAAAAACCACTTAAAAAAGGAAGTAGACCTTATCGGTAAACTTCCTTACGGAACACCTTATCTATTTGATTATCATGTCAATGATAAGCATGGTTACATTTTTAAATACGCCATTGGAAAATGGCAGGTTGGAGATTCAGAACCCTCTGAAGCCCAATTTGAAATGTCGCAACTTCAGAGCGTTTACGCTCAAGAACGTGCTTTGGAATGGATTGAAAAAGACCTAAACTAAGCGAGAACTAAACAGTTCTTGATCGGTAATGACCCATTTGCCATTATAATGAAGGCGCATTGCTTCAAGAAAACTTCGCATAAAAAGATCGATTTTCGCCACTTCTTTAGGGGTGAGATCTGAAATCAACATGTGAAGATCGGTGAATTTGTCAGAGCGTGTATGACTGCGCATATAGAAAAGTTCAAAGGGTATTTGTTTAACGTCACTTGGATTATCCTGATCACCTGTGTAAGTGAGTACAAACCCAATGGATTTATCCGTTCCAACTCCTTTTGCAATAAGGGAAATTTCAGGCACTTCCGCACTTGCAAATCCAATTTCGTCTGTATAAATGAAATTGGATTGTTTTTTGAGCCACCGCTGAATACGGTGAGGAACTGTAAGTGCCTTATGAATCATAAAAGGCTCTTCAAAAAGACGGGTTTTTAGATAGAGACTCAAGGTGATTCCTCCTTTTGTTTAGACGACAGAACTGCTATAATGGGCTTAGGTTTTAACTAAGGCCTACAGGTGCTTGTTGCTATAAATATAGCAAAACTTGCATACTACAATTGTAATGGATGTGGCTAACATTGTATAGTGATTATGAAGGTAAGTTTATGATGCAGCAAGGAAAAGTGATTGACGAGCCAAGTGATGCCATCTGTTTTAGCACAATTGGATTTGTGTATGAAGTGATTCGCGTTCTTGACGGAAAACTGCTTCTGTTTCAATCCCATTTAGAGCGACTTAAACATTCCATTGAGCTTTTAAAATGGCCAGCCCTTTCACATACCAATACACTGTACAGTCAATTGAACCAGTTGATTGAACTGAATGGCATTATCAATCAAAACATCAAAATTCGCGTTGATTTTGTCAGTGGGGAACTGAACACCATACTCTATCCCATTATTTCCAGATACCCCTCCCCAAACCTTTATCATGAAGGGGCTGCAACAGCACTTTATACCATGGAAAGAAACGATCCTAATGCTAAAGCGTTTGACAATCAGATGCTTATTGTAAGAGAGGCGTTGGTTCAAAGTGGCTTACAAGAATTTCTGCTGGTGGATCACCAAGGGAATATTACAGAAGGCAGTAAATCAAATGTGATTTTTATAAAAGGCAACACACTCTACTCGGCACCTGACAAAGATATTTTGCTCGGAATTTCGCGTTCCGTTTTAAAAAACGCTGTCAATGATACAGATTTCAACTGGGTGGAGCAACCGATTTCAGCAAAAGAGATTCAAAAATTTGATGGCGCATTTTTGACAGGAACCTCTATTCATTTGTTGCCTATTCATCAAATTGAAGATTTTTTGATTGAAACGGAAAAAAGTCGTGTCTTTATAAAGCTAACACGTTTGTTTTTGGACCAAATTGAAAAGGAAAACATGGAGGATTTGGGATGAACACAGAGAGAGTAGTCAATCGTTTTTTGAATTATGTATCCGTGGATACAAAGTCGGATGAAGCATCGGGAACCCATCCGTCTACAGAGAAACAGTTTAATTTAGCACGACTTGTTGAAGCGGACTTAAACGCCCTTGGACTTCTAAATGTGCTTCTTGATGAACATTGTTATTTGACGGCAACCCTTGTGAGCAACACTGTGAATGCGACTGAAACAGTTGGCTTTGTGGCGCATTTTGACACGAGCCCAGAATATTCAGGCGCAGACGTCAAGCCAATGATACACCGCAATTATCAAGGAGGGATTCTTCAAATCAACGAAAATACTGTCCTCGACCCCAAAGAGTTTTCATTTTTAAAAAGGCTTGTAGGCGATGACATTATTTCCACAGATGGCACAACGCTCCTAGGCGCTGACAATAAAGCGGGTATTGCAGAAATTTTAGAACTTTTGACCTATTTGGTTGAGAATCCAACCATTCAGCATGGGACGATTTGCGTTCTTTTTACACCTGACGAAGAAATCGGTGCAGGAACAGATAAGGTTAACTTAGAAAATTTCAAAGTAAACTATGCCTACACAGTAGATGGCGGTGAAGAGGGTGAAATTGAATATGAAAATTTCAATGCAGCTTCATTAAGTGTAACTGTCAAAGGCAAAAATATTCATCCAGGATCAGCTAAAGACAAAATGGTCAACGCAATTGTCATCGCAATGGATTTCCACAGTATGCTTCCCGTTGCTCAAGCACCCCATCACACTGAAGGCTATGAAGGCTTCTTCCATGTGAATGACATTGAAGGTAGCGTTGAAAATTGCACAATGAAATATATTATCCGCGATCATGATCTTGCAAAATTTGAATCCAAAAAAGCCCTGGTACATTCAGTACAAAAGTTCCTCAATGAAAAGTATGGGGATTCAGTGGTTGAAATTTCCGTAAAAGATTCTTACTATAATATGAAAGAAAAAATCGAACCCGTTCTCTACATTGTCGAGCAGGTCAAAGAGGCCATGGCAATAGTCGGTGTCACGCCTATTGTCAAGCCGGTTAGAGGTGGGACAGATGGGGCGAGACTTTCCTTCATGGGCGTTCCAACTCCTAATATCTTCACAGGCGGATACAATTTCCATGGCCGATACGAGTGTCTTTCTATTGGGGGTATGAACAAAGCGGTCCAAGTCCTCATAGAACTTGTCCAAATTATCGCAAAAAGATAAAAAAAGGCTGTGACACAAGTGATATAAGATGTCACAGCCTTTTGTTGAGCATAAAATCTTCTCGAAGGATTAACGCACGATTAAAACAGGTATGTGAGCATGGTGAACAACTTTGTTTGTCACACTGCCAAGTAAAAATCGTTTCACAGCTTTCATGCCGTGAGTACACATAATAATCAGGTCACAGTTTTCCTGTTCAGCCGTTTCGATGATCCCGTATGCAGCGTCACCGATGGCAGTTTTAACAGTAACTTGAATATTTTGAGCCACGAAGTATTCTTTCGCTTCTGTCACGATTTTTAAAGCAATACTCTCTGGATTATAGTCATAGCTGTTAATAACGATGGGTTCACTGGCCCATAAAAAAGAAGGTGCAATTTCTTGAGCGTTAAATAGAATCAACTCTGAGTTGTATTTTCTCGACAAATCCACCGCGTATTCAAGTGCTTTTTTACAGGTCATAACATTTTCGATGGGGACCAATATTTTTTTAAACATAACGGAACCTCCTTTATTTTGTTTCTTAAAGTGTATATACCCCGTTCTAAACGCTATTCACATTTTTTTGTAAAGGGGACTTTTGATGGAAAGACAATTTTTAAGAACTGCAAAACTCATCGGTGAAGAAGGCGTCATGAAACTTCAGAAAGCAACTGTTGCTGTATTTGGCCTTGGAGGTGTCGG
>JBBRGL010000180.1:0-6121 GCA_038240675.1 Peptostreptococcales bacterium | reverse complement strand
ATTTGAGAGGTAGGGCGAAGGCGGAGGGATGAAAAGCAATGGGCGTTAGAGCTTTTCAAGGTGCTTAAGTTGCCCCCTTGTACTGACGCAAAATGACAGGGTGAGTTACATGAGTCCTGTAGCGGCTGAAATGCTCATAATAGAGGGTTTAGAGCAGCTTATGGGTCTTGATTTTGCATTTTTTTGTTAAGACGACCCGAGAAGTGCCACAACTCCGATTATCAACTTAAAAATTGGCCTATTGGTTGAGCTCGATCACAAGGAGGAAGATTGATTGATCCAGATAATGATCGTCGATGACGAAGTACAAATCCTTAAGGCACTTGAAAGAACAATGCAGGGTTCTGGGTATGAAGTGACCTTGATAAGTGATCCAAAGCAAGCCATTGACCAACTGAATGATCAGGAGTGGGATTTGGTCATGGCGGATTATCGGATGCCTAAAATCAATGGACTAGAGGTCTTGAAGGCTGCTAAGACTAAGGCTCCAAAGGCCATCCGAATATTGATGACGGGCTATACGGATATTGAGGTGATTATTCAAGCCATCAATGAAGGCAATATCTATAAATATATCGCCAAGCCCTGGGACAATGCTCAGCTTATAGAGATTGTTCAGGAATCCATCCAGTATAAATTGCAGATCGATGAAAATGAAGCGCTGGTCAGGTCCGTACTTCACGAAAACTCAGAATGGGGAAACATCACCAAATCCCTTGAGTATAAAATTATGCAGATGAGCGAGCAGGGTGTTCAAGCCTTACTCAAAACCATAAAAGCCAAAGACGATGCGCTTTATTTGCATTCCCTGCGGGTCGCGTGGGTCGCCAAACGATTCGGGTTATTTTTGGAATTCAAAAGCGGCGAAATGCAAATTTTGAGGTTGGCTGCGCTTTTTCATGATATTGGTAAAATTGCAATAAAAGACAGTATTCTCTACAAAGAGGGCAAGCTCGATGCGGATGAAATGTCATCCATGAGTCACCACGCTGTGGTGGGTGCAGAGATTCTCAAGGAGATGGATTTTATGCAAGGTGTGGCTGAAATAGTCCTTCAGCATCACGAAAAGTTTGATGGCAAGGGTTATCCCAGTGGGCTATCGGGTTCGCAGATCAAAATATTGGCTCAAGTCCTTTCGGCGTCTGATATATTTGTGGCTCTTAGAGAAGAGAGGCCGTATAAAAAAGCCTTCAGTTCGGATGAGGCCATGGCACAACTTCAAGCTGAATCTGGGAAATCGGTCGACGCGCTTATTGTTGAACGCTTTTGCAAGGTGATGAAAGGCATTGAATTTCCGGTAGAGTTGAGAGCGTTGGAGGAAATATAGATGAAATTATTGATAGTCGATGATTCTGTGCTCATTCTCAAATTTGCTGAAGGGGCTATTCGAAAAAATCAACTGAATTTAGAAATCGCCTTATGTACTTCCGGTGAAGAAGCGCTGCAATATTTAGAAGTCAGCCCAGTGGACATTGTGCTTCTCGATATTGTGATGCCGGGCATCAGTGGCGTAGAGGTTCTCAGGAGAATCAAGGCAAATCCCACGTTGAGAACCATAGAGGTCATTATGTTCACCTCCCTTAGCGACAAAGAGACCCTTCACGAGTGTTTTGAAGTGGGTGCAGTGGATTATATTTCAAAACCCATAGATGAACTTGAATATGTCGCCCGAATCAAAGCCTCTATACGGCGAAAAAGACTCGAAAAATCCGCGCTTGAATATATGAAAGAAATTGAAGGGCAAAACAAATCTCTGATCCAGCTCAATAGCCAGCTTAAATTGGCTCAAAATCAAATTATTCAACAGGAGAAAATGGCCAGTGTAGGACATCTGGCAGCAGGTATTGCCCATGAGATCAATAACCCCCTCGGGTTTATTATCAGCAATATGGTGACTCTCAAAAAATATTTAAAAAAATATCAAGGTGTACTCCCGGTGAGCAGTGCTCTACTTGAGGCGTCAAATGAAAAAAATGCGCAGTGGACTGCACTAGACAGCTATATTAAACGCCAGGATTTCGCTTTTATCAACGAGGACATTGAAGACCTTTTCAGCGATACTCAGGAAGGACTTGCTCGTGTGGGTGTCATTGTAAAAGGCCTTAGGAATTTCTCTCGCATCGATCAACTGGATGAAATGAGTCCCTACAACATCAACGAAGGCATTGAAAACACACTGATCATCAGTCGCAATGAGCTGAAGTATACTGCAGATGTCGAAACGGATTTTGGGCAAGTATCTGAAATAATGGGTCTGGGTGGACAAATCAATCAGGTGATTCTCAATGTGCTGCTGAACGCCGCAGCTGCTATTAAAACAAAGCACGGTTCAAAAAAAGGCTTGATTAATATCCGAACGTGGCAAGAGAATCAGAAGATATATCTCACCATAAGGGACAACGGTGGGGGCATTCCTACAGAGAATCTCCAGACTATATTTGACCCATTTTTCACCACTAAACCCATCGGTGAAGGTACAGGCCTTGGCCTTAGTATCAGTTACGACATTATCACCCATAAACACAAAGGCTGGATAGAAGCGAAGAGCCAGCTTGGGGAATGGACGGAGTTTACAATAACCCTGCCAATGATTGAGACCTTTGAATGACAACGGGAAAAACTATTTTAATGGCAAAATGCAGGGGGAGATATTTTCCTTTTACATTTTATTTTAAAATAGTTTTTTTTGGTGTTTAGAGAATGTTTTCTCGGGTAAGTAAGCTGTAACTAACCAACGATTAAAGAGGAGGCCTATGCACTATCGATTTTTACACCGTAAAGATTCCATGCTTATAGCGGCCATCGATATTCTGGACAAAGTCGGCATCCAAGGGCTGACGACAAAAGAGATCGCCAAGGCAGAGGGCGTTTCGGAAGCGGCTGTTTATAAGCATTATACGGGCAAACAAGAAATTATAGCCGCGATTTTAGAAAAGTTCGCCTCTTTTGATGATCAAATCTGCAACACGATTTTGCAAAAGCGCATGACGGAGAGGCAAGGCATCCTCTTTTATGCGAACGCCTATGCAGAAAACTATCAGTGGTATCCCCAAATCGCCACTGTGCTTTTTTCATTTGATGTCTATAGATACACACCGGAACTCAAAGCCATTATGGAAAATACAATGCGCAAAAGAAAAGATTTTTTAATTTCTTTTATAGGTCAGTCTCGACAAAATGAGAATCTGGCCTGCAACATAGAAGTGGATGTTTTGGCCAATTTAATCCTAGGGTGTATCGCCAACAGTGTTTATTTTTGGACATTGCAAGGAAAGGATCAAGACTTAAAATCCATGATCATGAAGGGCATAGAAGCTTTGTTGAAGGCGCAGTAGCCAAAGTAAAAGCTTGAAAAGATGCGTAGAACTTCAAATATGGAGGTGAAGAAAAATTGAGTGTTCAAAGGCAAGTTGCTCTTGAGAGTTTTGAAGATACTCAAAAGGGTAGATATCTGACATTTGTCATTGAAGATGAAGGATATGGGTTGGAAATCCAATATGTAACGGAGATTATTGGCATTCAAAAAATCACGGAGGTCCCCGATTTGCCTGTTTTCTTAAAAGGCATCATCAACCTCCGGGGCAAAATTATCCCGGTGATGGATGTGAGGCTTCGTTTCAGCAAACCCCCAATGGCGTATCATGACCGAACTTGCATCATCGTGGTGGATGTCGGGGGAATATCCCTTGGCCTTATTGTGGATACTGTATCAGAGGTCCTTGATATTGAAGAAAAATACATCGTTCCACCGCCCGTTACACTCATGGGATCTTCAAATCAATATTTGAAGAATATTGGGATCATCGGAAACGAGGTCAAGCTCCTGCTGGACTGCAATAAATTGTTACAAGAGGATGAACTCAATCAATTAACACAATTACGCTGAATAAAGGAGGCCATGTGGCATTTACTTATTTTTTTAGGGATCTACAAACCCTTGAAATTATCAGGGACAAAGCCCTACCCATCATGAAAACAAAACAGCGCATTAAAGTGTGGGATGCAGGGTGTGCCATGGGAATGGAGCCCTATACCTTGGCCATTGTCCTTAGGGAAAATATGGGCAGTATGTATTTTAGAAACGTCAAAATATTTGCAAGCGACATCGATGAAAGCAACCTCTTTGGCAAAATCATCGAAGAAGGCATTTATGGTAAAGACCTAGTGGAGCGGGTGCCAAAGGAGATTGTGCAGGCGCACTTTACCCCCACAGAGGACGGGCAATCAGTCCTCATCAGTGAAGAACTCAGGAAAGCGGTGAATTTCAGAAGGCATGACCTCCTTTCCATGAAGCCCTTTGAAACGGGTTTTAACTTGATTCTTTGCAAAAATGTACTGCTCCATTTCAATTATGAGCAGCGTCTAGACGTGATTCGCATGTTTCATAGTTGCCTTGACGAAGGTGGATTCTTGGCCTTTGAACAGACTCAAAAGATGCCAGATGAACTGAAATCCTATTTCAGCCAAGTTGCGGACAATGCGCAGGTGTTTCAAAAGATCAATTGCCTTTAGAAGGCGAGAAAGTACACTCATAAGGAGGACTCACAATGAAAGGTTTCAACAATCTTAAAATCAGTGCAAAGTTACTGGCGGGATTTATCCTTGTTGCGCTGATCGCTGGTGCAGTGGGCGGATTCGGGATGATCAACATCAAGAAATTGGACAAATCAGATACGGAACTGTATCAAAATTTCACAGTGCCTATTGCGGAGATGGGCGATATTTCCACAGCGTTCCAGCGCATGCGCGTCAATATTCGGGATTTATTGTTAGCCGCTACACCTGAAGCAATTGAGTCCATTAAAGTGAGAATTTCGGACCGAAAAACTGAAATTAATGGACTTCTTTTGGAATTTGAGAAGACCATACTTTCCGACGCAATGCGTCAAGAGTACACTGTCTTGACTCAAAATACCACAGCGTTCTATACCGCAGTGGATAAAGTCGTTGCACTGGGCGTTGCAGAGCAAGATGCTGCCGCTATTGAAATGATGGGAGAAAAAGGTGAATCTGGCATAGCGTCTCGAGCAATGCAGGACACAATAGACAAAATCATGAACATCAAAGTGGATCAAGCAAAAGCAAAAGCGGATGACAATACTGTACAGGCCAATAAAACAATGACCACAATGGCCATACTTATTGGTGTGGCAATGATTCTTGCCGTGGGCCTCGGTATATTCTTGTCAAATCTCATCAGCAAACCTCTCGTCAAAGGGGTTTTGATGATTCAAGAAATGAGCAAAGGGCACCTGGGCATGCGCATGAATATGACCACGAAGGACGAGGTGGGAACTATGGCGCAGGCCATGGATGCTTTTGCTGAAGACCTTCAGGTCAACGTCATTGGCGTGCTTAAACGGATTTCTCAAGGGGATGTCAGTATGACTGTAGTGGCAAAAGACAGTCAAGACGAAATTGCTCCAGCGATGATTACGACAGTTGGGATTATCAATAAGTTAGTGGATGACATCAATAAGCTCATCAAGGCGACAAAAGAAGGAAAACTGGATACAAGAGGGGATGCCACGCTTTATAATGGCACATGGAAAGAATTGATGCAAGGCCTCAACGAGTTGATCGATGCGTTTGTTGCCCCTATCAATGTCACTGCAGAATATGTAGAGCGCATCGGGAACGGTGATATTCCGCCTAAGATCACGGATGTGTATTATGGCGATTTCAATGAAATTAAAAACAATTTAAATGGCTGTATCGACAATATCAACGCCCTTGTAGCAGATGCCAATATGTTATCAGCGGCGGCCGTTAAAGGCAAACTGGATACCCGCGCTGATGCCTCCAAGCACAGCGGCGACTATGCCAAAATCGTCAGTGGCGTCAACGATTGCTTAGACGCTGTTATAGGGCCTCTCAATGTGGCTGCAGAGTATGTGGATAGAATTTCAAAAGGGGATATACCGCCTAAGATTACAGACAATTACAACGGTGATTTTAATGAGATTAAAAACAACATCAATGTACTGATTGAATCTTTGAATAGCTTCTCAGAAGACATGAAGTATATGTCTGCCCAACATGATTTAGGGGACATTGATGTGGTAGTGCCTGAAGACAAATTTCAAGGTACCTATAAGACTATGGCACAGGGTGTCAATGG
>JBBRGL010000179.1:0-6123 GCA_038240675.1 Peptostreptococcales bacterium | reverse complement strand
AACTGGGCAGGTATCCTTAATTTCTTCGACTCAAAACTTACTAATGGCATATTAGAAAGCATTAATAGCGTTGTTCAAGCCGCACGCAACAGAGCTAGAGGCTATAGAAAGGTTGATACTTTTATCACTATGATTTACCTGTTAGGTGGCAAGCTAAAACTGGAAATCTAGATGTAACCTTTTTCGGGGCTACCCACTCGATATAGCGAAGCGCCCATTTTTTCATCTGCCATGGCCAAAAACAAGTCCAAATTGTCAGGTTTGTGCTTATTATAATCGGCTATGCCGTAACTCAAAGCCAGTTCAAATGGCTTTTCTTTTCGTTTGTTGATTCGCTGAAGATCAAGGTTTATGCGCATCATGATTATTTCGGCTTCCTCTTCTGTGCAATTGCTCAGCACTAAAATCATTTCATCGCCGCCATACCGGAAAACCACATCCCCTAGCCGCACGTTATTGAGAAGCACTTCTGCCACTTGCTTGATGAACCAATCCCCTTCGGAATGGCCGTAATGATCATTGACTTTTTTGAGCCCATCTAAGTCTATAAAACAAACGGTCAAATCATAGATTTCTCTATGGGCTTTTTCGATTTCCTTAGAAAGCATGAGTAGCCCCATTCGTCTGTTTAAAAGATTTGTCATTTCATCTGTAGTGGCGAGTTCTCTCAGGACATTTTCATGTTTTTTACGGTCGGTAATATCCGCTAGCCCAACAAGAAAAATTGCCTGATTGTGATAGGTCATACGGGTAACGGACATAAGCATGATGAGAGACTCTCCATTTTCATTTCTCAGCATTGCCTCTATTTGACTTACTTCTCCATAAAACCGCTCTTCATTGGCTATTTTAAGCGCATCCAAGTACTCTCCAGACACAAAGTCATAAAACCTACGTTCAATTGCTTTATTGAAGGGGACTCCAATAACTTCACAGGCCATTACGTTGAGCCTTATAATGGTGTAGTCTGTAGCATCTATCAAAAGCATGGCCGACGGTGCAATGTCAAAGAGCTTCCGGACATTGTCTTCACTGTCTAATAAATCACTCAGTGCACCTTGTATATGCTTCTCTGCGGGCATAAAGATAAAACGTACTTCGACAAGCAAGGTTGCGATTGCCATAATCATGAGAATCCACTCCGTCTTAGAAATATGATTGACTTTATCCTTGGCTTCAAAATCGTATTGAAAGACAATGTCATCCATACCCTTCAAAAAAAGCGGTTCATTCTGTAGAATAATTTCCACTTCTTTTTCTCGTGCTTCACGATCAAATACTTGACTCTTGCTGATCTGTGAAAATGCGTTTGCAGCTTTTAATACTGCCTCGTAGTAGACTGAGTTTCCCTCAAACATATTGATTATGCGGTCGCTGTTGTTTCCTGGCAAATCCAAAGACACATCACCCTTTAAAAGACCTTCGTTGGTTTTTTTCCATAGTGCTATGGCCTTGTCCAATTCTCCTAATTGCGTTTGGACCAACATCTCATCCCTACTGCGATCGATTTCAAGGACAATTTTGCTGATTTTTTGACTGAGCATACGTTGTCTACCTGCAAGATTGATAATACGGGAGTCATCGATATTTCCTTGGATTGCAAATTGGATTAAAATTTGACTGCCGATAACGATACATCCAATTATGGTCAGGGCTAAAAGATAACGCTTTCTTAATTTTTTGACAACTGTATGGGTAGTGGACCGACTCATCAATTCCTCCAAAAATGCTTTGTTTTTTTAAAGCCGTCTATAAAATCCGTTGTATTCAGCCTCGGACTTAAGAAGCGCTTTTTCTAAAGTCAAAAGCAATGCACCTCTGTCATGTGGCAACTGACCTTTAAGCGCGATGTAGTTTGAAGCGTGGTTGCTCCTGAATTGACAGTGGGTTACATTCAGCTTTTCAATGAAAAGCCGAGTCTCTTCCAAAACTAAATGAGGGGATAAAAGTTGAAATTCACCCCTTTCCACTGAAGTATACAGAGGGGTTTGGGGTTCGATCATCAGGGTCAGCAGACTGATGTACTGGGGGTTTATTGCACTGAGCACTCGCGCTGATTCTAGGGCGTGTTCACGCCAAAGATCTACCCCTCCTAGCCCTGATATAATCATCGTGGAAAGCACCAAACCTAGTCTAATGGCCTTTTGACCCGCTTTGATGATCTCTTCTGAGGATACCCCTTTGTTAATGGCCACAAGTACTTGATCTGATCCAGATTCTATTCCCATATAGAGAATGCCAAGGCCTTTAGATTTAAGCTTCAGCAACTCTTCTTCAGATCTTCGAAGGATATCCTTCGGCGCTGCATACAGACTGACCCTTTGACACTCAGGAAAAAGGACCTGTATATGGTCTAGAATGCGCGTTAATCTTTCAGTTTTAAGCGCTAGAGCGTTGCCGTCGCCTAAGAATATCCGCTTCACATCTTTATATATACCCCTTGCCTGCCTTAAATCCTCAAAAACGTCTTCCTCGCTTCGTACGCGAAAAACCTTGTCTTTATACATCCCACAAAAAGTGCACTCATTGTGAGCGCACCCAATTGTCACTTGTATGATCAAACTCCTCGCCTCACTGGGCGGTCTATAAACTGAACCTTCGTAACGCATTTTTATCCTTTCTTGGCTGATGAAAAGGAGTCAGCTGAAAAACTGCGAATTTCTTCGTATCTATGTTGTTCAAAGTATTGAAACTTCGTTCAACCTGTGGTTGCACCAAAAGACCGGCTTTTGTTTCCTTATGCTTTTTGCCTTACCTTGGCGTCCTTTGCGTTAATTTTTTTGATTGATTACGCTTCGGGAAAGTTCATGGTAGGACAATTAAAACAGAGGTGCATCGAAGCGGATCAATAATTTGGCAAATTCGATAAAGTTACGTATATCGGATAGTCTAAGGTTTGCTTTGTAATACTGCTTGTCACAGTTAATGTCATTGACACGGCACAACATTTCTTCTGCATCGGCCTCTGCAATTGATTTGACGCAGTGGTAACCCGCTTCATAAAAACATTTGGCGGCAAGAACACCTACTCCATTGATGCGGACAAGATTGCTCAACCCGCAAAGTAACTTGATTTCATCTAATGAAAGTGCTAGTTTTAAGGCGCTGGTCATATGGCTTCCCTCTTCCTTACAGAAGTCATAGAAGTCTTTTGAGGTCATGAGACCATGTTGTCTCATGGCTTGCAAGGTGTCAAAAGTTATACCAGGATATTCCGCAAGACGGACTTTTTTAGGTTCGTAGCTGCCTATTTCTCGTCTCATTAGGGTCAAATACGACATAGGCAGTTGTGCCCGTTCCGATAAATTTGACATGCTATCTGGCGTGGATAAGGCCTTTTTGAGTTGAAGGAGATTTCCGATGCCGTCGCTTTTAATGGCCTTAAAGGCACTTTCCAAGTTTTCGTGCAAAATTTCACGACTTGGCAGTAGTTCGATTTTTTTGAGGATACCACGATACTCATCAATGGTAATTCGGGTCAAATCAAGTTCGTAGGGCATGTGATTACTCCTCTAATTTCATTAAGATAAAATATGATTTCATAGGAGATATACCCTAATTGAGACAACTTATGCAACCTGTCGAAACAAATAAATAGGTTGTTCGGGTGCTAAAGGCCGAAGTTGACCTTTTTCATGCCTTACCCATAGAGCTGATATACAACTTCCTAAACGCCTCCCAAGGCATGGGCTTGGCTATAAAATAACCTTGCATCTCATCGCAGTCATTTTCCGTGAAGAAGTCTACTTGTGCCTGTGTTTCAACGCCTTCTGCAATAATCTGCATGTTTAAATTTTTGCCCAAATTCAGGACTGTCGTTGCAATAATGGCGTTTTCTCTATGACCATCAATGGGGCTTACAAAGGATTTGTCTATTTTCAACTTGTCTACCGAAAGACTACTGATTTGACTGAGCGAAGAATAACCCGTTCCGAAATCATCTATTGAAAAGGTAATGCCCAATAGCTGCAATTGACGGATCACTGAGACAGTGTACTCTGCGTTTTTAACGGCGATACTTTCTGTGATTTCAAGTTCCAAAAATTCTGGCGCCATTTGCGTTTCTTTTAAAATATCCAAAACTGTTTCCGCCATATTCAGGTCTTCAAATTGACGCATGGAGAGATTGACGGCTACTATTAGGGGCGGAAACCCCTGTTTAACAAGGGATTGATTGTGGTTGCAGGCCGTTTTTAGAACCCAAGCGCCAATGGGCACGATAAGTCCCGTCTCCTCTGCTACTGGAATAAAACTCATTGGAGGCACTAGACCGAGTACAGGGTGTTGCCACCTGACCAATGCTTCCATGCCCACAATTTGACGGCTTTTTGTATTGACCTTGGGCTGATAATAAACGACGAACTCCTCATTTTCAATAGCTTGGTGCAGTCCGTTTTCAAGATCAAGTCTTTCAACTGCCCTTGTATTGAGCTCAGGTGTAAAGGCTTGGAATAATGCCTTCCCATTTTCTTTAGCCCTATACATGGCGATTTCACCGTAAGACAATAGCAGCTCGTAGTCTTTGGCATCATCGGGATAGATGGTAATGCCTATACTGATACTGACACTCATTTTTCGACCTTCAATGACCATGGGCAGTTTGACAGTGTCCAGAATTTTAGTGGCTATCTTGCCCACTAATTCATCATGTGTAAGTCCTGGAAGCACAATGACAAATTCATCACCGCCCATGCGCGCAACCAAATCATCTGTGCGAATAGCGTGCTTCAAGCGCGCTGCAAGTTCAATGAGAAGAAGATCTCCAACTTCATGCCCCAGCGTCTCGTTGATCACTTTAAACCGATCTACGTCTAAATAGAGAATAGCAAATTTGGTCATATTGCGCCTTGCCCTTGCTATTTCCAGCACTATTCGCTCTTTGAGAAACGCTCGGTTAGGGAGACCTGTCAATGCGTCATTATAAGCTTGATAGCGAATTTTTTCTTCATAATTCTTACGCGCGGCAATATCATGAATGGTCACTGTATAAAAAATGTGATTTTCCACTTGAAACCGCGTAAGATTCAGTTCTACAGGCAACGTCATTCCAGAACTACAAATGCCCGTCATCTCTTTTAGCATCTTGCATTCATTGACGCTCAACAATTGCGCTTCACACGCTTTCGCGTCAAAGTCAGGCATGATTAAATCAAAATATTTGCCGTTCAAAGATCCCTCAGCATATCCAAACTTTGCATAGCCTGCAGGATTACAGTATTTGATCATCGTTTCAGTATCCATAATAATAATACCATCAACAGCATGGTGAATAATGGATTCTGAAAAAGCGGAGTTATGTGTAAGCGCTTTAGTGGTGTCTTGAGATTCCAACGTTTTAAGTAGCCTTTGGCGCAATGTTATTTGATTGATGGGCACAAGAATGCAGTCCTCGGCACCAGAAGCGTATACATCTTTAACAAAAGAATTCTCCAAAACTTTTGTCAGAATGAAAACAGAGGCATTTTGACCCAGAGCTGATTCTTTTATTTTATGGCACACAGTCAACCCATCCATATCGGAAAGGTCTCTGTCTAGCATAAAAACATCTGGACTAAGGCTTTCCCAGAGCATTAAAACTTCAGCGCCAGTTTTGACAACAACCACATCATACCCTTGGCTTTTCAAAAACGTCGCTAAATCACCGTCTTCATCACTCCTACCAACGGCTAAAAGGACCATAGGAACTCTCTTTTCATACAGCGTTCTAAACATCCTACACCTACTCTTTCGTTAATCATATAATACAACTTACATCATTATACCCTAATTTTGATAATTCTATCTTTTCAATTTTATATTTTGAAACATAAGCCCGCAAAAGGTTGGAAAATCAGACAAACTCACTACAAAAGGCTTGATATATAGACTCCAAGGGGTTAAAATCCGAATACTTGGATTTTTGATTTCTTTGTGGTATTTCCGCGCCGACTTAGAACAACAACATTCGAATTGGTGTTTTATAGTAGGGGAGGGTCTCAGTGCCCTCCTCGACCCCGATTCGCATCTCTACGGCCGTGTATAGGGTTGATTCGCTTGAATTTCCAAAAAGGAGGGCGCAGAGACCCTCCCCTATGCTTTTAAAAAGGAGGGCGCAGAGACCCTCCCCTACGCTTTTACGCCCCC
>JBBRGL010000178.1:0-6130 GCA_038240675.1 Peptostreptococcales bacterium | reverse complement strand
GGTGCCAATGCCCCACGTCCCGGCGGCGAACACGGAGCCGGACTGGCGCAACTCTTGACCCTATTTTCATCTTTGGATTTAAAATGGGCGTCGGAGGAGCAGCTATTGCAACAGTCCTTGGCAATGTATTTGCTTTGGTGTACTATATCAACCGCTATGCATCGGGCAAAACGATACTGAAGTTAAGGCCATCCTTGTTTTCGTGGGATAAGATTATTTTAAAAGAAATCGTCGCCATTGGCACACCTGCATCTTTGAGCCAAGTCCTCATGAGCGTTTCCATGGTGTTTTCCAATAATATCGCAGCTGGGTACAACGATCTGGTCGTGGCCGGTTATGGCGTCTCTCTAAAAATTATGACCATTGGAACTTTTATATTCATGGGATTTGCAGCTGGGGCCCAACCCCTCGTTGGCTATAATTATGGCGCTAAAAACTACGCCCGCGTGAAAGAAATTGTGATGAAAGGACTTCAGATTACTTCAACAATCGGTATTGTTTTGACAGGGCTCTTTTTAGTTGCAGCGCCTCAAATTATAGCGTTCTTCGTGCCTTCAAGCGAGGTCGTGGCACTTGGAACAGTCATCCTGCGTGCACTTGTGCTTTCCCTTCCTTTTGCAGGGGGTGTAATGATTTGCTCAACAACGGTACAGTCCATGGGCAAGGCAAAGCAAGCACTCTGGCTATCGGTATCAAGACAGGGACTTATTTATATTCCACTGGTGCTTATTGCAAACATGACTTTTGGAATGGCAGGGTTCATTTACGCACAACCTGTTACAGATGCTATAATGTTCATCCTCTCTATTATGGTGTTTAGAGGAATCAAATTTGACGGAAATGACGGCATAAAAGGCAATAAAACGATGGAAATGGTTGAAGAAATTATGTAGCTTTACAAATGATTAGAGTGCCAAAATTAATTTTCTCAAATATTCATACCGCACATAGTGCCAGTTGAACCATTCGGAACTATATGCGGTATGAATGTGATCAACTAAGGACTTTTGACACCCTAATCATAAATTAAATGAAAGCGATAATAGCGGTGCCGAGACCAAGCTGAGGTCAAGGCACCGCTATTGTTTTTCAATCAAGCCTTTATACCTTAGTTCCCGCTCTTTCTTCAATAAATGCTTGTGGCGTTTTCCCTGTATACTTTTTAAAGAGACGTGAGTAATAACCTGGATTACAAAAGTTGAAGAGGTAGGCGATGTCTGAAATACTCATGGTAGAGTAATTCAGAAAGTACTGAGATTCTTCAATTTTATGGGCATTGATATAATCCATCATAGACAGTCCCACTTCCTCTTTGAAATGTGTGCAGAGGTAGGGTCTCGACTTATTCAAGTGATTTGCAACATGGGAGAGGCTTAAGGCATCAGTAATGTTTTCGTGGATATACTCTATTGCTTTTCCTATTAACCTAGAATAGGAGCTGGTTTTGTGGGTGTGCACTAAATCAATATAGGCTTCAAGCATGGTGTGTTCATAGGCTTTGAGTTTAGAAAGATTAGAAATAGCTTCAATTTCATTGATATGGACATCGCTGTTGAGGAAGGCTTCTTCTGGAGGAACGTTTGCTTCAATGGCTGCACGGGTAAAGAGTGTACAAGAAGCAATCAATGAGTTCTTGGTTGAACGTATGGGAGAGTCTGCAAGCGTGGCGCGTTCCAGGGCGTTGATTGCGTTAAGTGTTGAAAATGCAGAGGCTTTTAGCCCACGCTGAAGTTCATTTAGGAGCTTCTTTTCAAGATAATAAGAAGGATGCTTATAATAAGCGCTATGCGTTTCAATTTTACTTAAAATGATTTTTTCGCTCATTTAGTCGCCTCATCGTAATATTTTATCATGTATATGAATAAAGTGTAACATATATAATGAAAGAATTATATACTGAGGGTGCAGAACTTTTAACGGAAACTTAATATAAGTCAGGGGGAAATGAAAATGAAAAGAATTTTATCATTGTTGTTAATTGCCATTATGCTTCTTACTGTAGGGTGTGCGCCAGCGCCAGCAACTCAGACACCGACAGACGCACCAGCGACTGAGACACCAACTGCAGCCGCACCAGCAGAAAAGACCATGGTCACTTTTGCAGTACAGGCTGACTCTACAGACGCACTTAACCAAATTGTAAACGCTTTCAACGCATCCAGTGAGGCTTATACTGTTGAGGCTGTGGTGATGACAAACGATTCTGGCAACATGCACGATCAGCTGCTCAACTCGCTTTCAAGCAAATCAGGTGAATATGACGTGATCTCCATGGACGTTGTTTGGGCGGGTGAATTTGCTGCTGCTGGCTACTTGCAAACTCTCGATACGTTGATTAAGGATAACGGATGGTTGCCAACTGATTTTAATGCGGGTTCCATGGCTTCGGGCAAATATAAAGGCAAAAATTATGTGCTCCCTTACTTTTCAGATTTAGGCTTCTTGTATTTTAGAAAAGATATAGTGTCATCAGAAGATGCCGCAAAACTTGAAAAGGGCGATTATACTTGGGCAGATTTATTGGCGATGGCTGAAAAATACAAAGGGCAAAAGGATACAAAGTATGGACATGTATTCCAAGCCAAACAATATGAAGGCCTCACCTGTAATGTGAACGAATTCACGGCTAATTGGTCTGATGTCAAGGGTGGACTTGAAACGATGAAGGCTTTTGTTGACTCTAAAGCAATGCCTGCTGATCTTTTGGTCTATACTGAAGGCGAAACCCATAATGCATTCCTCAATGGCGAAACGGTGTTTGCACGTAACTGGCCTTATATGAATGGTATGTCTGCATCAGGAGAGTACACAGTTAAAGTGGAGCAATTGGGTTATGCACCACTTCCTACTGGCGGCACTGTTGGTGGATGGATCTTAGGACTGAACACCCATGCGAAAAACAGTGATGGGGCTCAAGCTTTCCTGAAATTTATCGCTGGCCCAGAAGGACAAAAAATCAATGCGACAGTGGGCAGTTATATGCCAGGATTCAACGCCTTAATGACAGATGCAGACGTTCTCAAAGCCAATACACTTTTGACAAACGTCGGATTCCAAAACGCTTTAGCAGCAACCATTGCACGCCCTGTTGTATCCAATTACTCAGAAGTATCGGATGGCATTCAAATCAAAGCACATGAGTACCTGTCTGGAAATGGAGATTTAGAGTCAGCCGTTTCAGCTATTGAATCCCTACTCAAATAGAGCGATTTAAGATGATGGGAAGCTTTAGCGAAACGACTAAAGCTTCCCATTTTATAGTCAAAAGAAGAATTCAACGCATGTTCAGCGGTGAATTCCGTTAGACCAGAAAGAATGTCATGAGAAATGGAGTAAAGGTTATATGAAGAAGATTTCTGTTTTTTTTGATCGCCAGTTAGCCTATTTTTTGATTATTCCAGCACTTGTTTTTATTCTATTGTTTTCAATATTGCCTATTTTTGAGTCTTTAAAATATGCTTTTTTCGATTTTCAACTCAATGACCAAGCGAAATCAGGACTGTATTTAAGCCCACACTTCAATACGGCACTTTATAAAGAAACAATTGAATACGTTGACTACTTTCTAGATATCGAAGAGAGTGTCGTCGTTTCGCCACAAGCACACGAAAGTATTGCTGATGCAAAGTGCATCATCACAAAAGCAAACAGTCTCATGCAGGTTCAAGTCGTTAAGGCGGCGAAAGATGCGGTTATCAAAGTAAGTGCTGTGCAATCAAAGGAAATTATTGCATTAAATGGGCAGATTGTTTCCGCAATCAACGCAGTATATGGCTATGATGAGCCCTATTATTCAAAAGACGACATGTATGCCGTCATGTCGGAGCTAGATACTTGCGTCATCCAATCGAATTTTGTAGGGCTCAAAAATTTTGCTGCAATTATGGGCGATGCGCGTGTCAGGTTTACGCTAATGATCACTTTAGTTTTTACCGTCGTATCGGTCTCTATTGAATTGGTATTTGGCCTCATTCTGGCTTTGATTATGAATAAATCCTTGAGGGGAAAAGGGCTCATTCGAACCATTTCCTTAATCCCGTGGGCAATACCAACCTCGGTTGCTGCTTTGATGTGGGCTTATTTGTACAATGGTTCAAGTGGCATAGTGGCCAATGCGCTGGCTGGTATAGGTATCATTGGCGCACCGACAGATTTGCTGTTGACTTCAGGAGGAGCACTTGGCGCAATTATCTTAGCGGACGTTTGGAAAACGACACCTTATATGGCGCTTTTACTATTGGCTGGTTTGCAGGTGATTTCGGCATCCTTGTACGAATCTTCATCCTTAGACGGCGCCAATAAGTGGCAACAATTTGTTCAAATCACCTTGCCTCTTCTTAAACCTTCTATTCTGGTTGCCTTACTGTTTAGAACTCTAGATGCTTTTAGAGTATTCGATTTGATTTATGTGCTCACAGGTGGGGGGCCAGGCGGTACTACAGAATCTCTTTCGGTCTATGCTTATAAGGTCATTTTTGCTCAAACGCGGTTTGGTTATGGTTCAGCTATGATTATTGTTATGGCTGTTGTTGTAGGAATCATCTCGTACTTGTATATTAAGTTTTTAGATGTACAAGTCATTGGGGATTAGGAGAGACATATGAAGATGAAAAATACAGATAAACTTTTACTGACTGCCATTGGCCTCTATTTATTGATTATCGTGTTCCCTTTTGTGTGGGTCACGCTGACTTCCTTTAAGCCAGAAGCCGCCATTTGGGGAGCGGATGCAATGAAAATCTTCGCCAGTGCGGGGACTTTAGAGCATTATGAAGCGTTGTTTAAAGGGGATATACTCAACACTTTAAAAAACAGTATGATTATTTCATCCGTGACGACACTTTATGTCACAATCATCGCATCGTTTTGCGCCTATGCTATTGCAAGGCTAAAATTCCGCTTTCGGAATGTCTTGTTGGCAGTTATTCTATCGACTTCTATGTTCCCACAAATGATTGTAGTGGGACCAATTTATAAAGCATTTGTGGCGCTTGGATGGACAAATTCGTATATGATTACGCTGCCTTATTCAATGATTACTTTGCCTGTAGCCATCTTTATTCTGGTGACACATTTTGCTAAAGTCCCTAAAGAGATGGAAGAGGCAGCAAAGATTGACGGGGCCTCTAAGATGAAGACCTTTGTGCAAATTATTTTACCTTTGGCTCTGCCTGGAATTTTCACTTCAGCTATCATCACTTTTATTGGCGTATGGAACGAGTTTTTGCTGTCGTTGACATTGAATAGCGATGTTAGCTTCAGGACTGCACCTGTTGCCATATCCTTTCTGAGAGGTCAATTTCAAATATTTTGGGGTCAGGTTACAGCTGCGACTGTGGTCGTCACCATTCCGACTTTGATCATCGTCATTTTATTTCAAAAGCAAATTATATCAGGGCTCACATCTGGCGCTGTAAAGGAATAGAGGTATTGTTTTATGTGGCAACTCAAAAAAGACAAAATTGATCTTAAAGCTTTATTGGTAGAGGAAAGTTTATTTACAGTCGGCAATGGTTATTTAGGCGTTCGAGGGTGCTTTGAAGAAGGGTATGGCAGTCAAGATATCCCCACGATTCGTGGAAGTTATATCAATGGTTTATATGATCAGATTCCCATTGCTTACGACGAAAGCGCCTTTGCTTTCCCAACTGTACAGGACAAACAGCCACGGATTATGGATACACAAACCTGTGAAATATACTTAGAGGGTGAGAAAGTCAGTCTTGTTGAAGGTATGTTCAGTGATTATCAAAGAGTCTTGGATTACAGGACAGGCGTATTGACTAGAACGTATACCTACAGGACCCTCGCTGGAAAAGAGGCAAAACTATCTTTTAGGCGCTTGGCATCTTTTGTGTATCGAAATTTGTTAGCCTATGACATTGAGGTGATTTACGAGGGCGAAATCACGTTGCGATCTAAGGTGGATACTGAGGTCAAGAACGCATATGCAGTAGATGATCCCCGCATCAGTCATTATAAGGGAAAGCTAATGCAGACGACTGAGGTTCAATTGACCGATGATGTTCTCATCTGCGGGATGGAGACCACTACGACGCAACTCCCTGTCTTTTCGGCAGTTTATCACGGGACCAAAATGGACCATACGTATGAACTTGATGAAAGGAGT
>JBBRGL010000177.1:0-6132 GCA_038240675.1 Peptostreptococcales bacterium | reverse complement strand
GGGACGGTCGTTGTGGAGCCGTACAGCGCTTCGCGTGGGACGGTTGTGGGACGGTTGTATGGGAGTGATTGTTTTGGGGTCGAGACCCGTTTAGGTCACTTTATGCTCATGATTTGAGTGTCAAAAGCAAGTTTCTCAAATATTCATACTGCATATAGTTCCAGTTGAACAATCCGGAACTATATGCAGTATGAACAAGATCAACTACGGACTTTTGACACCCTAATCAATCTGCTATTCAGAAGGCAGAATCTCTTGCGTTACAAGAGGACATGATCGCTTATGGTTCAGAAGTTATTGTCATAAATTGCGAAGTTCATTGACAAATGAGGGATTTAGATTAAAATAGAAAGGAATTAATCAATTTTATAAAGGGCTCATCAGGGCACTTCGTCTGTCAATAAGCGTCACACTGAAAGGAAATAAAAATGAAATTAGGCATAGTTGGATTACCCAATGTAGGAAAGAGTACACTATTTAATGCAATTACACAGGCGGGAGCTGAAGCTGCAAATTACCCGTTTTGCACTATTGAACCAAACGTAGGCGTGGTGGCTGTGCCCGATGCGCGTCTTGATGTTTTGAGACGAGTTTATGATTCTAAAAAGCTTGTGCCAACAACTATTGAATTTTATGATATTGCAGGTCTCGTCAAAGGCGCATCTACGGGTGAGGGCCTGGGCAATCAATTCTTGTCCCACATCAGAGAAGTTGCTTCAATCGTTCACGTGGTGCGTTGCTTCGAAGATGACAATGTAATTCACGTGGAAGGGTCTGTAAATCCTATTCGAGATATTGAAACCATCAATTTGGAACTAATCCTGTCGGATATGGAGCTTTTGGAGCGCCGTATTCAAAAGGCTCAAAAACAGTCTAAAAGCGATAAAACGATCCTTGGCGAATTGGCCATACTCGAACGGGTTATGAGTACTCTCAGCGATGGCAAATCCGCTCGTACCATGGAACTTACAAATGAAGAGTTGGAACTTGTAAAAAGCTTTAATCTTTTGTCTTTCAAACCCATTATATACGCGGCAAACATTTCTGAAGATGAACTTTTGGAAGATGGAGCCCATAATGCCTATGTAGAAAAAGTGCGTGAGTTCGCGTCTACTGAAGAAGCCGAAGTTATCACCTTCTGTGCAAAGATGGAAGCTGAAATTGCAGAGCTTTCTCCTGAAGAAAAGCAAGAATTTCTGGATGAGCTTGGCATCAAGGAAGCGGGTCTCGATAAATTGGTCAGAGCGTGTTACCACTTGCTTGACCTCATCAGCTTCCTCACAGCAGGCCCACAAGAAGTGCGTGCTTGGACCATTCGAAGAGGCACAAAAGCCCCTCAAGCGGCTGGTAAAATCCACTCGGATATCGAGAGAGGTTTTATTCGTGCAGAGACAGTGGCTTTTGAAGTCCTTAAGTCTTACGGAACCATGAGTGCCGCTAAGGAAAAAGGCCTCGTGCGACTCGAGGGTAAAGAGTATGTCGTTCAGGATGGCGATGTCATGTTGTTTAGATTTAATGTGTAGGTAAATGAGCTGGATCGAAAGACGATCTAGCTCGCCGAATGCTCCTTTGGAGCGCCGAATCGCTTCGCTGGCCGAATGTCCCTTTGGGACGCCGAATGCTCCTTTGGAGCGCCGAAAGATGGGGAACGAAAAGGCGAATGCTCCTTTGGAGCGCAAATGAGGCAAAGAAAAGGGAATGCTCTTTTGGAGCGCAAATGAGGCAAAAAAAAGGGAATGCTCCTGCGGAGTGTGAAAGAGATACTGAAATCAAATCAAAAATGCATGCAGATATACCTAATCTGCATGCATTTTTGATTTGATTTTAGCGGTCTCCAATCATGCCGCCCCATTCTACGACGGGAAATCCAGTTTGGTTGATGGGGACGATGATTGGTGCTGTTGGATTTGCGTCCGATGTGCTGGCTTCAACAAAATAGAACCATAGGCGGAAAAGGTGATCGGGAGTGGGGAAGCATTTGTGTTGATTTAGAATATGTCGTTAAGGGAATCGCTCGGAAATTGAACCTCGCTAGTGGAAAGGGGTGAGATGAAAGATGGTTCCATTTGGAGTTGGTGGAATTGGAACCTAGCTATTGCTAACTGACTAGCCTTTAGGGACACTATTTAAGCAGGTGAAACATTTCTAATCATATTTTTTTGAAAAACTGATACTTTTAATACAGCCCACTTTTAGGGAGGAATTAGTCTTCAACATTCATGATGCTGGCAACTTCAAAGACTTTGTCATAGGCTTTGAGTTCGTCGATGGTCGCTTCGAGTTTTGCTTGGGCTGTTTCGTGTGTTATGAATACAAGGGGGACAACATCGCTGACCTTTGATCTTTGAACGACTGATTCTAGGCTGATACCGTGTTCGCCAAAGATGGCGGCGACCTTGCCTAAAACACCGGGCTCATCAACGACTTCAAGCCTTATATAGTAACGTTTGATGGCGCTTTTGTTGAGGACAGCACTTATTTCAGGTACGCGGGGATATGCATGGCCGTTTATAACATCGATAATATCACCGAGGACTGCGCTACCCGTTGGCATGCTCCCTGCACCGGATCCGTAAAACATCAAATCACCGAGGGCATTGCCTTTCAGGAATAATGCGTTGAATTCTGCGTTGACAGAAGCGAGTGGATGGTCTTTTTTTACCAGCGCTGGATTCACTCTGAGATGTATTGAATTGCCGGTTTTATGGCCAGAGGCGAGGAGCTTGATGCGAAAACCGAGTTCTGTGGCGTATTCAATGTCTTCTTTTGATACTTTTGTAATGCCAAGTGTGGGTATTTGTTTTGGGTCCACCGTCAGGCCAAAGCACTTGTGTGCTAGAATGCATAGCTTGTAGCAACTGTCTGTACCTTCAATATCTGAACTGGGGTCAGCTTCTGCAAAGCCAGCATCTTGTGCCAGTTTGAGCGCGTCTTCAAATTCATAGCCTTGTTCAGTCATGCGCGTGAGGATGTAATTGGTGGTGCCGTTGAGGATTCCAACGATATCTGTGATTTGATTTGAAATGAGTTTTTCTGTAAGGGTATTTAGGATAGGGATGCCACCGCCGACGCTGGCTTCATACCGGAGGATGGCGTTGTTTGATTGGGCCAGCGCTCTGAGTTCGGGTCCGTATGTAGCAATGACGGCTTTGTTGGCTGTGACGACATGTTTACCCATGCGCAGCGCCGCTTTGATAAAATCGGCGGCTGGATGGAGCCCACCGATGAGCTCTACCACGACTTCCACGGCGGGGTCTTCAAGAGCTTCTTGGAATTGATTGACCAGTGTAATCCCGTTTAAATCAAGGGTCCTTTGTTTGTTCAAATCTTGTACCATAACATATTTGAAATCAAGCTCAGTACCAATCTGTGCATCAATTTTAGATTTGTTCATTTGATAGGTTTTTAGGAGTCCTGAACCCACTGTTCCTAGTCCTAAAAGCGCGATTGTCCATTTTTTCAATTTAAGCCTCCTGATGATGAATTGTCGATGCAAATAGTCCGCTATATAAATACAAAAGAGTTCACCACAAAGACTATTGAATTGAATATACCATAGTCATGGCACTATTTCAATCTACATCATAGAAAGCTATTGTTGAGTCTGAACAATCACCCGAATACGACCGTCCCACTACTGTCCCACGCAAAGCGCCGAACAACCCTTTCGATTCACTATGCCATACGCATGCTGTGGTATTTTAGGACATTTTTGAATACACATCACACTGCATTATAGAAAGTGATTGTAGAGACGCCATAGAGCCTTGTTCATTCGCTCGATTTTCGTTGGTTTTCCTACTGAAAGCATCGAAACTAACATCGAAACAGAAACCGTTATCTGTTTAAATCAAGGCAAAATATGACGTTTTCGTAATAAATAAGGCGTCTGTGAGTTACGAAACAAATCGAAACAACATGCTAATAGCAGTATCTTTGTGTTTATTATTTGGTTGAATAGAATGCGCGCATAAAGTTAACGGATTGTAATTATTTCGATGACATGCTATATTGAATCATGAAAAGGAAAGCGGTTTCCGTTTCTACAAAAGACTTTAATGGAGGGACTAAAGTATGAAAAAAATCATTTCAATCGCATTAACTTTATTATTGCTGACAGGGACTTTGACAGGCTGTGCGGCACCGGCTACAACTCCCGTGACACCTGCTGAAACACCAGCGGTGACAGAGGCAGCGGCAACACCTTCTGAGCCACAAGTTCTCAAAATTTGGTCGTTTACAGATGAAGTGAAAACAATGTCTCTCGCTTTTCAAGAGAAATATCCAAACGTAACAGTTGAGTACACAATGATTCCGATGACAAATGGTGAATTCCAAAGTAAACTTAAAACAGCATTACAATCTGGAGACGGACCCGATGTGGTTTCTCTTGAAGCATCTTTTGTAAGAGAGTATGTTGAATCGGATTATTTGGCGGATGTTTCAGATTTGTTGCCACTTGCTAAGGATTTGGGAACGTATCAATTCACTTTAGATGTAGGTAATTATGAAGGCGTTCAAAAGGCTTTTTCATATCAAGCAACACCAGGTTCGATGTTCTATAGAAGAAGTCTTGCAAAAGAATATTTTGGCACAGATGATCCAGAAAAAATTCAAGCTTTGGTCTCTAACATGGCAAATTTTGAAGCAGCAGCAAAAGTGATCAAAGAAAAATCAAAAGGCAATACGTACATGGTGGGTTCAACAGGAGACTTCCAACAGCTGTTCTTCGCAAACAGAACATCTCCATGGGTTGTCGATGAAAAGCTTGTCATAGACCCACTTGTTCTTAAATTGTTTGAAACAGCTAAATCATTCCGCCAAAATGGCTATGAAGCACAAGCCAATCAATGGCAAGAAGGCTGGTTTGCGGGGATGAATGACTCACTTGCAGATGCTAATGGCAACAAAAAGCAAGTCTTTAGTTATCTCCTTCCAACATGGGGTCTTCCTTACGTGTTGATGCCTAATGCAATCGTTAAAGAAGTTAAAGATTCAACAGCTAAAGTGGGATCTGACACAACTGGCGACTGGGCTTCTATCAATGGTCCAATGCCTTACCAATGGGGTGGTACTTGGATAGGTCCGATCAAAGGCTCTAAAAATATGGACATGGCAAAAGAATTCGTAAAATTCACAACGCTTAATGCAGATACTCTCAAGAACTGGGCTCTTGGAACGTATACAAATGAATACTTGAATAAAATAGACCCTACAGTCGGCGCAAAATTAGCTCAAGGCCCTGGCGATTTTGTTTCAAGCCAAAAGGTTGTTGAAGAAATCTCTGCTAAATTTGATGATGCAGCAACAAGCAAGTTCTTGGCTGGTCAAAACTCATACAATGGTTTTGCTGCAGCTGCACCCACAATCGATTTGAAATTGATTCAAGCTTCAGATGATGCAATCCAAAGATCTTTGAATGATCCTATTAACAACTATGCTTCAGGAACGGTAACTTTAGATGTAGCGATTCAGCAATTTAAAGATGCTGTGGCAAGTGCACTTCCAGATATTACGGTAGAATAAATGGGTTAGGCTCTGCCGCTGTTGTAATCCATCAGAGGCAGAGCCTATTTTTAAAAGGAGAGGTGATAATATCTTGAGTACTCAAAACAGCGTCAAAAAACCTAAGAGAGGTTCAATTGAGAAGAACAAGTATGGATACCTCTTTACTGCACCTTTCGTAATCGTTTTTTTAGCATTTAGTCTTTTTCCTATACTGTATACTTTCTACATGAGCGTCACCAATATGACCCTTATGACCACGACTTATAAATTCATAGGATTTGATAATTTCACGAAAATTTTCAACGACAAATTCTTTCTGCAGTCCCTTGGGAATACTTGGTTTATTTGGTTGTCAAATTTCATACCGCAGGTCTCTATTGCCATGATCTTGGCTGTATGGTTCAATAGCAATAGACTGAGACTCAAGTATCAAGGCATCTTCAGAACAATCTTTTATTTGCCGAATATTCTTATGCCGGCAACTATAGCTGTTCTCTTTTTTAACTTGTTTTCACTGTATGGTCCTGTCAATCAATATGTTGTCAGAATGGGGCTAATGGCTGATGCATTTAATTTTTTTACCAGTGACATCACCACTCAGACCATCGTCATCTTTATACAGTG
>JBBRGL010000176.1:0-6155 GCA_038240675.1 Peptostreptococcales bacterium | reverse complement strand
GGTCACTGGGAAATCGCTGGCCTCCGCATCAATGACCCCTTTAATACCTATCCCGACGGTTTTCCGGAAGAGACAATTCGTACTTTTGAAGAGCGCGTCGGACGTAAGATTATGTGCAACAAGCCCGCTTCCGGAACCACTATTTTAGAAGAACTTGGTGAAGAGCATATGCTGACAGGTAAGCCCATTGTCTATACCTCAGCAGACAGCGTTTTTCAAATTGCAGCACACGAAAGCATTATTCCGCTCAAAGAGCTGTACCATATGTGTGAAGTGGCCAGAGAGATGCTTGTCGGCAATGTCGCTGTAGCGCGCGTAATCGCAAGACCCTTTGTCGGCGAAAAGGGCTCTTTTGAAAGAACGCCCAACAGACGGGATTATTCAGTAAGCCCGTCTGGACCGACTGTACTCGATCATTTGAAAAACAATGGCCAAAGAGTCATTGGCGTAGGCAAAATATGGGATATCTACAATGGCGTTGGCCTTACGGATGAACTCCACACCGTCAGCAATATGGATGGTGTAGATCAAACCCTTAAGTACATGTCTGAGGATTTTAAAGGGCTTATATTTACAAACTTAGTTGATTTTGATGCTAAATTTGGCCATAGACGTGACGTCCTTGGTTATAAAAAAGCCTTGGAAGAATGGGATGCTAGAATTCCTGAAATTCTTAATGCTTTAAATGATGAAGACCTGTTGATTTTGACTGCAGACCATGGCAATGACCCTGCTTATAAAGGCACAGACCACACAAGGGAATTCGTCCCACTACTCGTATATGGCCATCAGTTAAAAGCAAACGTTCAATTGGGGACAAGAAATACCTTTTCGGATATCGCACAGACCATTGCGGAATATTTAGATGTAGAAGCAACAGAGTACGGTGTTTCGTTCCTAGGTGAAATGAAGGGAGAATCTTGATGGAAGAGCGAATTACAAGTATTGCCCAAGAGATTCTCATGCGCATTCCTGAAAGTCCTACGCTTGGGATTGTGCTTGGATCAGGACTTGGCGATTTTGCAGACACTTTTGAAAATCCCATTTACATCCCTTATGACAGCCTTGACGGCCTTCCTAAGTCCACCGTTGAAGGCCATAAAGGTCAGTTTGTCTTCGGCAAAATAGGGGGACAATACGTCATGGCAATGCAGGGACGCTTTCATTATTATGAGGGCTACACCATGCAGGAAGTGACTCTTCCTATACGGATCATGGCGAAGCTTGGGGTCCTCACTGTCATCCTGACCAATGCCGCTGGTGGCGTAAATTTAGACTTCAAACCTGGTGATTTGATGGTGATCAGCGACCATATTCATTTTGTTCAATCGAACCCTTTGATAGGACCCAATTTAGATGCTTATGGGCCACGTTTCCCAGACACTTCGTCTACCTATCATAAACCCTATATCCTCATGGCTCAAAAAATAGCCCAAAAACTTGAAATGACCCTTAAAGAAGGTGTCTATTTCTATTTTTCAGGACCAAACTATGAAACGCCAGCCGAAATACGCATGGCACGTTTTTTGGGTGGCGATGCTGTCGGCATGTCCACAGTGCCTGAAGCCATGGTGGCCTGTCATTCAGGCATCAAAGTACTGGGTATTTCCTGCATCACCAACTGTGCTGCGGGTATTTTAAATCAGCCTTTAAACCATAAAGAAGTCATCGAAACAGCAGACCGGATCAAACAATCCTTTATTCAGCTCATGCGCGAAATTGTATTGGCTATAGAGGTCTAGGAGGCATATGAAAAAGTTGATTATCGAAGAAGCAAGAAACTTCATTCTGTCACATCTTAAAGAAATTCCAGAAATAGGTCTTATATTGGGTTCAGGACTGGGAACACTTGCAGATCAAATCATCGATCCCATTTATATCCCTTATGAGTCCCTTCCTAATTTCCCGATTTCGACAGTTGAAGGTCATGTTGGACGGTTTGTCTATGGCACACTCATGGGAAAACGCGTTCTGGCAATGCAAGGCCGATTTCATTACTATGAAGGGTATAGTATGGAGGAGGTTACACTGCCTGTCTATGTGATGAAAGCCTTAGGTATTGGTGCACTCATAGTGACGAATGCCTGTGGGGGGTTGAATTATGGATTTTATCCTGGTGCTCTTATGGTCATTTCAGATCATATCAATTTCACGGGTGCAAATCCACTCATTGGTCCTAATTTATCTGAATTTGGACCGCGTTTTCCTGACATGTCCTCGGCATACACACCTGAATTTAAAGAACTGATTCAAAAGGTTGCCGCAAAAGAAGGTATAGAAGTTTTTGAAGGGGTTTACACGGCCATAAGTGGACCAAATTATCTTTCTAAAGCTGAACTGAGTGTGCTGATGCGCATTGGCTCTGATGTAGTGGGAATGTCAACGGTACCGGAAGTTATTGTGGCTGCTCACTGTGGAATGAAAGTCCTAGGAATTTCATGTGTTACAGATATGGCCATACCTGAGTTCCTTGTTCACATAGAACACGAACAGGTCATCAAAGTGGCAAATGAAACGCGCCCTAAATTTATACGTCTCATCAAAGCATTTTTAAGTGAGGTCATTCTATGAGAATGTATGACATTATCAAAAGCAAACGTGATGGCCATGTTTTAACCACCGAAGAAATCGATTTTTTCATAAAGGGGTACACCGGTGGGGAAATTCCTGACTATCAAGCTTCCGCACTTCTTATGGCGATTTTTATCAACAAGATGAACAAAGAAGAAACGGTGGCACTTACCCAGGCAATGATGCATTCTGGCCATGTGATGCTCCTTGACTCTATTCCAGGGATCAAAGTAGACAAGCATTCTACGGGTGGCGTGGGGGACACAACCACGCTTCTCCTTGGACCAATGGTAGCGGCGTGCGGCGTTCCTGTGGCAAAGATGTCTGGAAGGGGCCTTGGTCATACAGGGGGAACTATTGACAAATTAGAGTCTATCAAGGGTTTTCATGTGGAATTGACCACAGAAGAATTCATTGAACAGGTCAAAAGTCAAGGCATTGCCGTTATTGGACAATCTAAAAACATTGCACCGGCGGATAAAAAACTCTATGCTCTGAGAGATGTAACAGCCACTGTTGACAATATCTCTCTGATTGCAGGCAGCATCATGAGCAAAAAGCTCGCGGCAGGAAGCAATGCTATAGTCCTCGATGTGAAAATGGGCAGTGGTGCATTTATGAAAACCTTAGAGGATGCCAAAGAACTTTCAAAAGCTATGGTGGACATAGGCAACAGTATGAACCGAAAGACCATAGCCGTCATCACCAATATGGATCAACCCCTAGGACTTGCTATCGGAAACGCCCTTGAAGTTCAAGAAGCCATGGATACCCTAAAAGGTCATGGTCCCAAAGATTTGGAAGACCTCTGCATCACTCTGGGTGGCCTAATGGTCTATTTGGGCAAAAAGGCGCTTTCTCCTCAAGAAGGCGAGCAACGCATCATTGAAAACCTCAAAAACGGCAATGCATACGCAAAATTTGTAGACTTTGTCACCGCACAAGGCGGCTCAATAGAGGCGCTTGAATCCCTTCCTACCGCATCTTATATCGAACCTGTAAATGCAATCTCAGAAGGCTATGTTATGCATATTGCGTCAGAAGAAATCGGTACTGCAGCTATGCATTTAGGTGCTGGTCGCAAAACGATTGACTCAGTCATCGACATGGCTTCAGGCATAGTTCTCAACAAAAAGGTCGGCAATTTTGTGAAAAAGGGTGAGTGTTTAGCCTATTTGCACACCAATGACAAAAGTGCTCTTGTCGAGGCGAAAATAAGTGTTTTGAACGCCTTTTCCCTGGTGAATCAGGCGGTTGTACCGGATCCGCTGATCCAAGCGATTATTGAATAGTTGTTTAGAACGGATTACCACGGGTATAGACTGACTAACCCACTGAAAGGAGTTAAACTATGCAGCAGAAAGAACTTGAACTCATCAAACAAGCTATTCTCAACGAAATTGAGGGTTATGAATTCTACAAACTCGCTTCAACTCAAACCCATAACACAGAGACAAAAGAAGCTTTCTTGACCTTGGCAACTGAAGAAATGAAGCACGTAGAATGGCTCAAAGATCTTTACTTGTCCATGAAGGATAATGCGACAGACGCTTATGATTTAGCAAATCTTCAAGATCCTCCTTCACCTCATATTTTCAAATGGGAGAACGTAGACAGAAAGAATGCCGACTTAGCAGTGAGCGTTTTTAGTATTGGTATGCAAATGGAAAAATCAGCCGTCAAATTCTATACTGAAGCCATGTCTATTACACAAAATGACGTGGCTAGAAAAGTATACGAAAAATTGATCGAGTGGGAAAACCAACATTTACACCAATTTTCAGATGAATATGAGCTTCTCAAAAGAGACTGGTGGACAACACAAAGCTATGCACCATTTTAGAGGATGACTTTACACAAAAAATCTAAAAACCCACGGGTCGCGAACCGCTAGCGACTGTGGGTTTTTAATGCTGTTTATGGTATAATATCTTTGTGTTATGAGGAGGTTGCTATGCAAATAAACGTGTTGACGCAGAATTTTGAGGGGCCTCTCGATGTTTTGCTCCATTTGATTGAAAAGAACGAAATGGACATTTATGATATTGAGATTAATAAAATTGCAGAACAATATATGGTCTTCATTCTTGAATCCCTTGATTTAAATTTAGACGATGCCAGCGAATTTGTAGTCATGGCGTCAACACTTATGGAGATAAAGTCTAAACAGCTCCTTCCAGAAGCTTTTTTGCCGGAGGATATTGAAGCGCTTGATCCGGACGACCCACGGAAAGAACTTGTCGAAAAACTTCTTGAGTATAAAAAATACAAACAGCTCTCAACCCATTTGAAATATCGTAATGATCATTTTGGCAATATGCATTACAGAGATCAAGAAGATTTGATCAAAACCTTAGAAATTGATTTTAAAGATGATTCTGTTCAATTTGATGCCAGTTTAATTGTAGAAGCCATGCAGCGCATGTTGGCGCAAATGCCACAAAAGAATCAGCAACCACAGCGGTTTTTTAAAGGTCTCAAAAGGGACTTGTTTACTGTAGAAACCAAAATGGATAGAATCAGACAAATGATTACATTTGAAAAGAAGTCTTTAAGTGCGTTTGTCGAGACAGAATACGTAAGAGAAGAGCTGATTGTTATTTTTCTCGCACTCCTTGAAATGCTAAAAATGAAAGAAATTCTTGTCCATCAAGATGTTTTATATGGGAATGTGACTATTGAAAAAAGAGGTGCAGAAAGTGGAAGAGTATCTGAAGGCGTCAATTGAAGCCCTGTTATTTGTACATGCCGAAGCCATGAGTATCAAGCGAATCTCTGAGGTCCTTGAAATTGACTATAGCTACACCAAGACCCTTATTCTTGAACTTCAAGAATTCTATAGTTCGAATATGCGGGGACTACAACTCATCGAAGTGCAAAACAGTGTGCAGTTAGTCACTAAACCAAGTTTTAACCCTATCATTGAGAAACTGTACAAGGAGTCCAAAAGCAAAGGCCTTTCACAAGCCTCCATTGAGGTTCTCAGTGTCATCGCCTATAGGCAACCCGTCTCAAAACAAGAAGTGGACTACATCCGCGGCGTAAAAAGCGATAAACAAATTCAAACGCTCATTGAATTTGGACTCGTCATTGTCACTGGCCGCCTTGACCGTATTGGGAAGCCCTACATCTACGGAACAACAGATTTGTTCCTCAAAAAATTTGGATTCAAATCCATTAAAGAGCTGCCGGAACTTCACGCCCTCAAAGATTTACAACTAACATTATTTGATGAAGCAGAATAAGGAGAATCACATGCCTAAACGCACTACAGCACAACCCAAGAAGAAAAAAAACACTTCAAAGAGCAGTGCCAAAACCACTCAAATTTCTCCACATATCTATGAAATTAAATTGGTCTTATTGGTTTTGTTGACGTTGGTCAGTATTTTGAGTCTACATACCACGATGACAGGGAGCCTTGGGACTGCTATTAAAGGGCTTTATTTTGGCCTGTTTTCATTAGGGGCATATGTAACACCCTATACCGTATTTGCTTTGATTATTCTTTGGATCAACCCAAATCTCAAATCCATTAAGAAGCCATATACTGCTGGCATAGTCTTGCTTTTCATTGCAATACT
>JBBRGL010000175.1:0-6170 GCA_038240675.1 Peptostreptococcales bacterium | reverse complement strand
ATCCCAAGTCACTGTGCACTCCAGCGTGTCCGTCATGATCCCATAATCTTGCAGATCCTCTCTCATGTACGGGTCTTTAAAGCGTCCATGCTCCCAATTTTTCGTTGGTATGCCCGTTAGATATTGCGCTCCATAAGATTTGCAAACTTGGTGAACTTTTCGCTTGACGTTCTTGGTGAAGTCCTTCTCTCCGTCTGTAAATCCAAGAAATAGGCATCGCTCTCCCTGCTTGTAGCCCCTTAGCTCCATAAATTGTCCCAAAACAGTATCTTCTACACCGTAGAGTTTGAGCATCACATCCGTTTCCTCAGGGTCGGACAATCTAAATACAGATGGGAATCCGAATTGACCTTGCATAATATCCCTTGCGGCTTGTCTTGCATCATCCCAATTCTTGAAAATGTAACTGAAGCGTCTTTGGTTTTCGGGCATGTACCTAAAGACTTTTAACGTACACTCCACCAAAACGCCATAAGCTCCTTCGCTGCCGATCATGATTTGATCAACTGAAGGTCCGGTCGCCATGGCTGGGTACTCTTTTGTCTTTATTAGACCTGTCGGTGTGACATATTCCTGACAGATGACCATATCTGCGATATTGCCGAAGTAAGTCGAATTTTGACCCGCACCCCGAGTGACTACCCATCCGCCCACCACCGAATATTCGAACGATTGGGGAAAATGACCACACGTGTAGGCGCGTTTTGCACCAAACAGTGCCTTAGCATCATTCAAGGTCTTTTCAAGATCAGGTCCGCTCATTCCCGCTTCTACCGTAATCGTTTGGTTGTTTTCATTGAACTGAACGACTCGTTTCATGTGGACTCTCATATCCAAAGACACACCACTTTTCATACATTCCACCCCTCGTGTGACAGAAGACCCTCCCCCATAAATGTACACCGGGATCTTGTGGATATGGCAATAGCCCACGATTTGGCGAATGTCTTCCTTTGTGCGTGGATGGAGGACAGCATCCGGTACATTTTCGACGATCCCTTGTCTGAGCCGCATGAGGTCGATCATCGTTTTGCCGTACGCCAATTGCAGTCGAGAGTAGTCGTCAAGTTTGATGTTCTCTTCACCTACGATAGCCGTGAACGCTGCGATATCAGATGGAGTCAAGGTGATGGGCCTGTCAAACTCGACTTTTTCCAGCCCTTCAAATTGCTTTGTTTTGAAATCCTCATCTGACATACCAAAAGTCTTTTTCATAAGTGCGTAGAGCCTTTTATTGGGATGCTTAAAGACTCCGGGATCACCCCATTTCAAAATTGAACGATAGGATCCTTTTGGTGGTGCTTCTTCGCACCATGTTGGATAGAATGAATCATTATTCTTGCTCATATTTGTTTCCCCCCTGCTCTAAAAGTATTTTATTGAGATCTGCATATAAATGATTCAAACTCGAAAAAATATTCACGTAGACACGTTCGTAAATCTTATGGTATAAAGACGCATTGTTCTCTTGTGGTTTGAATTCAGTGGCGTATCTCACCATTTTTTGAACTGCACTTTCAAAATTCGGGTAAACACCTAGCCCCACTAGGGAAATGATTGCCGCCCCTAGGCCTGCCGCTTCATATGTTTCACCTTTAAAAACAGGCAAATTGAACATATCTGCAGTGATTTGGCAGATTTCATCACATTGAGAGCCTCCACCACTGACCATGATTCTTTCTATATGATGCTGTGATTTCTTTTCGATTTTTTTGAGGCCATCAATGAGTCCATAGTTGATTCCCTCTATAATGGCGCGATAGAGATGTGCTCGTGTATGACAATCACTAAAACCGATAATGGAACCTTTCGCATCTGGATCCTTCAGACCTGGAGTCCAATAAGGTTGCAAAATGAGTCCATCAGAACCTGCTGAAACCATTTTAAGGCACCTGTTGAGAATCTCTTCAGGTGGAATCCCAAGTGTAAGTGCTTCGGCCTGCTCTCGGCTGGCAAACTCTTGTTTGAACCACCGAATCATCCAATACCCTCTAAACACCTGCACCTCAGGATTGAAATAATTTGGGATTGCTGCCGGATAGGCTGGCATAAATTGAATGGGCTCGAAATAATCTTTTGAAGTGGTCTGAATGGTGGCTGTTGTCCCAAAACTGAGGCTCGCCGATTTCAAAGAAATGCATCCGACCCCTAGAGTTTCGCACCCTTTGTCTGATGCCCCGCTGATCACCTTAATCGTTTTTGAAAGTCCCGTGTGAAGCGCAACACTTTCAAGCAGTTCACCCACTATTTCCCCCGGCTTGTTAAGCGCATAAAGCTTAGATTTTTCGATACCAAAAACGTCATATCGATAATCACTCTCTAATTTAGGCCAATTCTGTGTTTTATAGTTAAAGGGGACATGTCCAATTTGATTTCCGACCGAATCGATCAAATGGCCCGTCAATCGATACTGGAGGTAGGCGGGCAATAGAACGTAATGCGCTGTCCTCTCCCAGTTTTCAGGCTCGTTTTCCTTGATCCAATTCACTTTAGAAAGCTTTCGCGTAATTTCAATAGCGCGAGTCATGCCTACCGCTTTAAACATGATCTGATCTTTGAGTTTTAATGGCGTTTTACACTGCGCAGTACGCTGATCAAGCCAGAGTATGCTGGGTCTGACCACACCTAGATCCTTATCTAAGAAAACTCCGGTGTCTCTTAGAGTGGTCAAACTGAGACCAATGACCTTGCCTGATTTTTCTGGCTGATCCACACTCATTTCCTTTAAGCATGCGCAAATGTTATCAAAATAATGCTCAGGGTGCTGCTCCGCATAGCCAGGTTTTACGCTGAAATAGGGATCAAATTCTCGTTTAGTTTTATGTAGGAGTCGACCCTTAATATCGAACAAGAGCGCTCTCACACTTTGCGTGCCGCAGTCTATCGAGATGACGTAGCTCTCCATTTCATTCCCCTTTCACAGTTTGTGTCACGACGACATCCGCGCCTAATCCCAATATATTCCTCACAACGATATCCCCGCATTGAACGGGTAGTTTAACGATTACATCTTTAAGTGCATCCATCACAGTCATCAATGCATCCTTAGGGATGCCCAATGTGGTTCTCACAGATATTCTTTGAAAAAGCCTGCTGTCAGTTTTTAGAGTGGTGCAAAGTATTCGTACAGGATGATACCACTCCTCACTTGCAAATTTTTCACCATTTGGACAACCTTGTCCATATACTGCGAGCACACCATCGCTTACATTGACATCCAGCAAACAACCCTTTGGGCACAACACACAAATAACTTCCACTTTCAACCCTCCTTTGAAATGTGAGCCATCGCAAATCGCCCGGCCTTTTCTCCGCTATTTGACACATGATCCACCAAATCGAAAACATGCTGTGCGTTCCCACAGCAAAAGACGCCTGAAACAGAAGTCATTGAACACTCATCCACCATGGCTCCCTTGGTTTTGTCGTCCATCAGAATTCCAAGTTTTTCAGCCACTTCATTTTCTGGAATAAGTCCCACAGATAAAATCAGTCCATCGCAAGGGATCAACCTTTCAGTCTCTGGGATAGCCTGCCCTTTTTCATCGAGTTTGACCACATATACGCCTGTAAGTCTTTTCTCACCCACAAGTCGGGTCACGGTCTGCGACAGGTAAAGCGGAATATCAAAATCAATTAAACACTGCTGAATATTTCTTTTAAGTCCCGAAGGTTCTGATTTCGCTTCAAAAACGCCCAACACCTCAGCACCTTCAAGCTTTAGTCTCCTCGCCATGATCAATCCAATATCTCCGCTACCCAGAATCACGCATTTGCGACATGGGAGCGCACCGTCAATATTGACCAAGTATTGCGCCGTTCCAGCGGTATAAACACCTGAAGGACGTTCCCCATTGATGAAAATTTGCTTTCCGGTTCTTTCCCGACATCCTGTGGCCAAGACCACTGTCTTTGAAAGAATCTCGCTCACACCCCGCTCACGATCGACTACCAGCGCTCTAAACCCATCATCCGCTTGGTCGATTGCAGTGACAAAAGTCTTTACTCTAACTTCGACTGCACTCTCGCTCAACCAATCGAGATAAACCTGAGCATATTCAGGACCTGTCATTTGCCTTTCAAATTGAATGAGGCCAAATCCATCGTGAATGCATTGTTTCAAAATGCCACCCAGACGGCCTTCCCTTTCAATGAGGACTACAGATCCACCTGCACGCTCGACCTGAAGCGCAGCAGCCATTCCAGCAGGCCCACCACCGATGACCATACAATCGAACACTTTACTCATCCCCTAAGCCTCCTTTGTCATATGAACAGCTATAGTGGAGTTCCCACCTTTTTTTGTAATCCTATCCATAGCAATGCCTTTCTCTTGATGGATGATCTCCATCACCAGAGGCAGACAAAAGCCGCCTTGACATCTTCCCATCCCAGCCCTGACGCGCCTTTTAACGGCGTCAATGCTGTTTACTTCAATCGGGCTTTTAAGTGCATCTAAGATTTCACCCTTACTTATTTCCTCACATCTACAGATGATTTCACCATAGTCAGGTCTCTGGCTGATAAAGAGCTTTCTCTCTTTATATGTCATATGGCTTAGGTCAGGAATGGAAGGTCTTATGGGATTCCAATCTATCCTCTTCTCCAGTGGGCCTAAATGTGTGGACTGATCCCTAAAATGTTGACTGACCAGCGCCTCAACGCGTTCAGCGATGGCGGGTGCCGATGCAAATCCCGGTGACTGAATTCCGGCAACGTGAATCAAATTATCGACGCGATCAGAAGCTTCAATGATAAAATCTTCCTTGTATGTGGCTGCCCGGATTCCTGTAAAATAGGTAATGGTGTCTTCCTTTACCAATCCCTTTATCTGAGGCAACTTCGTCTTTAGAAGTTGCATAACAGACTCGCCATCTGTGCTGTAGTCTTCCCGTTCCATGACTTCAAAAGCATTGGGACCGATGAGTATATTGTCTTCATAGGTTCGGATAACGCCCCCGCCCTTGGTGTTTTTACTGCTCCTATCTCCCACAAACCCCAAAATTCCGCGCACCAAATGCGCTTTCTTTTTGTCCAGCAAGATGATTTCTCCCTTTCTTGGATGAATAGAGTAATATCGGTCATGAGCCATTTCTGCAATAATATCTGAGTAGACACCCGCTGCATTGATCACCAACTGCGCTTTAATGCATCCCCTATTGGTGTGGACCCCCTCGATTTTATCTAAATTTTTGGCCGTTTCACCTTTCATGGTCATTTTGCTAACTTCAGTATTGAGCATAAGCTTCACACCGTTCATTATGGCGTTTTCAGCGTAGGCCACTGTCATTTTATAAGGAGTTGTCACAGCTGCACTCGCACAGAAGATCCCCCACACGATCCCATCCGTTAAGTGAGGTTCCTTTTCATAGACTTTCTTCTTATTGAGGATGGATAACCCTGGCATGCCTATACACATGGCTTTTATGAAAAAGTACGGAATCAGCACCTTACTGAATTGTGAACGAAAAAGTATACTCGACCCACACCTCCTGATGGGCACCCCTAATTCTTCTGAAACCTGGTCATATAAAAAATTGCCTCTCACATTCATTTTTGTTTTGAGACTAAAGGTCGGCGAAGCGATTCCAGGATGAATCATTCCATCGTTTCGGGATGAGGTATGAACAGCCACGTCGTATTCTTTGTCTACCACTATGATGGAGAGGTTATATTTGGAGAGTTCTCTCGCTATGGACGTTCCAATAATGCCTGCACCTATGATGAGGACATCGCAATTTATCTCTGGATGATTTTCATCATGATCTGTTTTCGTATCTTGTTTATCCCCTTGAGCAAGTTTGACATGTTGACCAGATAAAAGAGTTACATCGTTGACCACTTGTTTAAAGGACGTCTTGGCAGCGGCATGGCCTATAGCCACAACTTCGTCCCACGTCATGACTTGTCCCTCAACTCTAATCGAATCCCTTACGGCACTGCATCTGATCGAGTTATTATACTTTTTCTGAAATTTGCGCTCTAAGCGCCTTATTGAATTCATAAGTCTTCACTCCTTTTGTAGTTCGGTCGTCCGGACGTGTAATTTAACTTCAATATATCATATTTTGAGGTGTTTGTATCCATTCATTATTCGGTTTCCCAACTATATTTAGTTAAGGAGTCAAGCATTGCCACGCTCATCCAAAAGAAGGAGCCACCACTCGTTA
>JBBRGL010000174.1:0-6181 GCA_038240675.1 Peptostreptococcales bacterium | reverse complement strand
GCGGTCAATTGGGCGATGAGAAGAGCGTAATTGAAGCAGTTCAAATGGGCGGAATTCAGCTGGCTCGTGTAAATGCCCAGCCACTTTCGGATTTTGCCAAAAAGCTTCGTGTATTGTCTCTTCCTTATTTGTTCACGGGGTCGGATCAACTTTGGAAAGTTCTGAATGGCCCGATCGGCAAAGAAATCCTAGACTCACTAGAAGGGGCCAAAATGGTCGGACTGACCTACTATGATTCAGGCGCACGGAGTTTTTACAACAGCAAGCGAGAAGTTTTGACTCCTGCAGATATGAAAGGACTCAAAATTCGCGTACAGCAATCCGAATTAATGGTCGGTCTGGTTCAGGCTCTAGGCGCATCCGCCACACCAATGGCATATGCCGAAGTATATAGCGGTCTGCAGACAGGTGTTATCGACGGCGCAGAGAACAACTGGCCGAGCTATTACTCTACAGCCCACTATGAAGTTGCGAAGTTCTTCACGCTTGATTATCATACGATGACTCCTGAAGTCGTCATCATGTCTAAATCCGTATGGGACAAATTGAGCCCCGAAGACAAGAAAATATTGCAGGAAGCCGCTCAGGCTTCGCAAGATGTCCAACGCAAATCATGGACTGCTTATGAGAAAAAATCGATCGATGCAGTCAAGGCAAAAGGAAATAAAATAACAGAAATCAAAGACTTCAAGCCGTGGCAGGATGCCGTAAAGCCTCTGTATGACAAGTTCGGCGCTGATTATAAAGATATCATCGCAAAAATCCGGGAAGTTAAGTAATCGTATTTAAAGCTTTTTACGGCAAGAGCCGTATGTTCCAATATGCCGCCGGTATCCGGCGGCATATTGTTAAGTGGGAGGTATAACGATATGCACCGACAGCTGCGCCAGACAGTTGACTTTCTGGTCGAATATTTCAGCATGAGTCTTTTGGTATTAATGACTCTTATCGTTTCGTGGGTGGTATTTTCTCGTTACGCGCTGGAGAACACGCCTGCATGGGGTGAAGAGGGGGCTCTTTTGTGCATGGTATGGGAAGACATAATCCCTTGCGTTGCAAGAGGACATTATCGCTTATCGTTCAGACTTTGTAATAGGTGATTAAAAATATAACTTGCAATTGTCAGAATATATAGTATAATTTACTAAACAGGGCAATCACATTGAAAAATGTGTGCGCAAAGTCTCAGATCTAAGGGGAAACCTATGATGGCTGGATTGCTAAATTCTTCGCCTTAAAAGGGGGTATTTGGTAATTCGAATACTTATTTTTTATGAGGAGGCGAAAGGATGAAGAAATTAATCGTAACACTTTTGATGGCAATGGTATTGATATCATTCTCTTATGCGGACAGCATAGACAAGGTTCTAGACAAGGTAGATGCTACCAATGAGAAAATCACTCAGACCATTGATAAAACCGTTTTGAAATCAGAAACAATGATTTCAAAAATCGGTACGGATATTAATGCTAAAGATCTTGAAAAAATCGATAAATTGGTTGAAAAACTCATTGATCAGACGAATAAAATGTCTCTCAAAACAAGAACAGATGCAGCTAAACAGGGAGTTATCGTGGTTTGTGATTGGATAGACGTTGAAATAAACGGCGTTACCTACTCGGTTGATCCTTTAAGAGTCTATTGTATTCATCGATAAAATTTTGAAATGTTGTCGTCATTCGACGTTTTTCTAAATTTCAAATTGCAAGTCAAATATATTGTGGTCCACAGAGAAATCTGTGGATTTTTTTTGTTTGCGAGGATGAATGGCTCTATTTACTACTGGCTATCCTTTGCTCAGCCGCTATTGGTATTGCTATTGAGGTTGATGTTGTTTATTTTTGTAGGAGTAGCTTTACATTTAGGCATTAGAATGTTAAAATATTATCAAACACGTCTAATGGTATACAGATATTCAACTTGAAGAAATGGAGTTTTCTGTTTGTTGAAGTCTGTATTTTAGACACATTCTGATTCTCGAGGTGTAATAGATGGCTATTTTTGAGAGTGATGAATCTTGGAAAAATGATTTTTGTACTGCTGAGGAAATGCGTTTTTTAGAGGATGATTTGTGTTTAGACTTTGAAAATGGACCTTTTTTTGAGGTTGAAATTGATCAAAATACTGAATCGCCAGAGTGGTTAGTCACATGCAGAGATCAGCTTCCATTGACAAATAATGAAGAGATGACCATAGATTATTTGCTGTTTAAGGTATTTGTTGGCGTTGGAGAGTGAATTCTTCTTTGGACGGTTGATTGGATTTACGGGAATAGTGAGATATTTTTTTGATGTGATGCGTTATGTTTATAACAAAACAAGAGCCTCTTGGGTTCTTTTTTGTGTTTTTTTGTCTCCTACTAGAAAAGAGTCTTTCTCTGATTCTTCCCAGTCCCTATAGCGCTTCTTTTCAATGTATTTCTAGTAGCATAATTCTATTTAACACAGCCTGAAAAGTCATCCTTGTGATAAAATAAGGTGAAACAAGTATTATTGCATTTATATTCATGAACTCTAGGAGGGCACATGGCTCAAGAAATGTACAGTACACATCATAACATCACTTTAAGGGATATTACTTCGGAAAATTTGAGAGAGATTTTGAAGCTTGAAGTTTCTTCGAATCAGACGGCTTTTGTAGCACCAAATGCGGTCTCTGTGGCACAGGCACATTTTACGGAGACGGCATGGTTCAAGGGGATTTATGCGGAGGGTGAGCCTGTAGGGTTTGTCATGCTGGATGATGACTCAAAGAACGCGTCTTATTATTTATGGCGCTTTATGATTGATCAGCGCTATCAAGGTAAGGGATATGGAAAAGATGCGCTTTCTTTTGTTGTGGAGTATGTCAAGTCCAGACCCGGCGCTCAAAAAATTTTGACCAGCTGCGTTCCAGGAGCAGAGGGGCCAGAAGCGTTTTATGTAAAATTTGGGTTCAAAGCAACCGGTGATTTTGAAGAGGATGAAAAAGTTTATGCGTTTGCACTAGAGGCGAAAAAGACCGAGGACGAGAGCACTATAGAAGTTGATGTCCATGAAGACACTGTGGGTTTGACCCGCGAATTTGAGTTTAGAGAAGAGCTACCCAATGCAGATGCGCTTTATGCCCTTTATGATCTTCTAGACTGGAATGCATTTTTGAATATTTCACCTGAAATGCTTTTAAAGGCCATGAAGGGGAGTTATAAGGCGTTGTTTGTCTATAGTGGGGATCATTTAGTGGGCACAGGTCGGCTCGTTTCTGATGGGGTTATAAATGCCTATTTTTGTGGTCTTGGTGTTCACCCTGAATTTAGAAATCTGGGTATAGGGGAAGAAATTAGCCGTCGGTTATTAGAGATTGGAGAGCTGGAGGGTTTAATTGTTCAGTTATTTTGTGACGAAAAATTGGCGACCTATTATGAAAGGTTTGGCTGTAAATCTTTTGCTGTTGGAATGAAGCGTCGTTGAGCGATCATAATACAAGTCTTTTGACACTCTAACCAAGGTTCATTGGTAATAGAATTTTGTAAAATAGAGGGGTAAAATTTCAAAAAGAGGGTATAATAGAATTAGTTCATGTAAACAGTGAATCTTAAGGAGGGTTTGGATTATGTCGGAATTTAGCTTTTGCCCCAAATGTGCTACACTGCTTGTTCAAAAAAAAATAGGTGATGAGGGGATGATTCCCTTTTGTGAACCTTGTAAAAAACCTTATTTTTCTCGATTTCCTATTAAGTTGGTTATTGCAGTGGTCAATGAGCGGCAAGAAGTGGCGCTTTTCAAACAAAAGTATGTTTCTGAGAATTATCCCGTGTTACTCTCTGGACAGATTCGTAAGGGCATTAGTCTCGAAGAGTCTGTGCTCATGGAAATTGAGGAAGAAGTGGGACAGAAACCTCTTAAAATACAGTACCTTGAAAGCTATTGTTCTGGACAGGAGGAATACTTGACGCTAGGGTACCTTGCTTATGCCGATTCACATGAATTGGATCTCACGCAATGCATCAATTTAAGTGAGTGGTATGATTTTCGAACGGCGATTTCCAGGGTCATGTCGGACAGCGTAGATGAAAAACATTTGAGAGTTACTGCATATTTTGTCATGTCACAACTCAATATGCCCATTCGCCAATTGTTTGAAGTGCGTTAAGCGGTATTCAATATAAAGGCGGTCCCTCTCATTTAAGCAATTGAGGGACCGCCTTTTTAATGTTAGTCGACCACGTCGAGTTTTTGAGTCACCATATTCATCCAGCATGTGATGATCAAGGTGCCAGATTTCGTGGGTGTAAACTCAATAATGTTTTCACCAAGGGCTAAACCTTTTGTGACGCCATATTCAGGAATGGTTATAGTGTCAATGCACTGAGTCAGATTGACCGCATTGATGACGAGACGTACGGGAATATCTTTTTTGACTTGAACGGCTTCTAGTGCGTAACTGCGATTTGCTTCAAGGTGAACAATTTGAAAGCCATCGACCACAGGTGCAAAGGGCATTGCGGTGGCCGTAGCGTCTTGTGGCTTGACGTCAATCTGAGAGACACTTTTAGGCGTATCTGAAATGCTTTTGTCCAGTTCTATAAAGGTATACGCTCTTGAAAAGGTCAAAAGCGCCATGAGGAGGATGACGACGCCGCTGATTTTAAAGGCAATACGTCTGCTTTTGCCAGTGAATACTGCGTTAAGGGCACCAATATAAAACATTGTGGGGAATGTGCCTAGACCAAACACCAGCATCACGAGCATACCGTTTAAAAATGAGCCAGCTGAAAGTGCAAAAAGTTGAGCCATTTGAAGGGGACCACAGGGGATGAAACCATTGAGGAATCCCACTATAGCAGGATGCTTCGCCTTTTGAATGAGGGCAACAAATGGATTTTGAGTTTTGAATGTAGGAAGCTTGATCAGCGTAATGCCCAATTGGCGAAGTCCCAAAATCACCATGAAAAGTCCTGAAAAAATAAGAATACCTGCTTTAAAAGAACCACTGAGGTTGAATCCGGTGCCAATCCACCCAAGGATGCCTCCTATAAGCGTGTATGAAAGTACACGACTTATGTTATAATAGAAGTCTGACTGGAGAATTTTCTGTGGACCTTTCAATTGGCATGCACTAAGGGCTATGCCACCACACATGGACATACAGTGCAGGGATGAAAATAGGCCATAGGCAAAGACGGCTCCAAGTGATGCACCTTCGAGAAGTTTAAGAGAAAAGCCTTTAAAACTCAGTAGCACAAGAATGAGTAGTGGCAGTAACAATAAAATGGACAGAAGCGGATTCTTTTTTTGCGTCGAGACAACGCCATAACCTTGTTGCTCTACGGCATTTTTAAATGCATTGAAATGGTCTTCATCTGTGTATTCAAGGCTACAGAGACCATCCGCAAAGCTAAGGGCATGAATGGTAACGCCTGTTTTGTCTGCTTCTTTTTTGACGATGACCTCACAGTGTGCGCAGGTCATTTGCTGAATCGTGATATTTTTTTTCAAGGGGCCTCCGATTGTATATATATTTGTACGACAGATATAATAGCGCTAGATGTATAGAGGTGAGTTTATACTATAATTCTACAGCAACTATGATACAAAAGCATGGACATTCTGTCTAAGACCATCTGAGAGTAACAAATGGTTAAATATACCGTTTGTATTTTGCTGATTTGGGTATTACTATTGTGTATAAGTTCTTCGTCTATATATGTCTTGTGAGGTGTTTTTATGATTCGAGAACAATATGAAGCTATAGAAAAACAAATACTCAGTGACAAAGCCTGTTTATCGTTCCAAAGCTTAGGGCGTCTCCATCCTGAACCCAATTGTGAATTGAGAACTGTTTTTCAGAGGGATCGGGATCGGATTATTCACAGCAAAGCTTTTAGGCGGCTCAAGCACAAAACTCAGGTCTTTTTGTCTCCCGAAGGTGACCACTATCGAACGCGGTTAACCCATACGCTTGAAGTGTCTCAGCTTTCTCGAACGATCGCAAGGGCTCTGCGTCTCAACGAAGATTTAACAGAGGCCATCGCTCTTGGTCACGACTTAGGCCACACACCTTTTGGACACTGCGGTGAGTCTATTCTGAATGAAATCCATGTTGGAGGTTTTTCTCACAGAGTGCAAGGTCTTAGAGTTGTGGATTTGATTGAAACTCATAAAGGTGGAGAAATGGGACTAAATCTTACACTTGAGGTGA
>JBBRGL010000173.1:0-6203 GCA_038240675.1 Peptostreptococcales bacterium | reverse complement strand
CCACACATATCGAGAAAATAATTGCCGATTTTTGAGGTGAATAATTCTTTTTTTGCCATGGCGCGTATTTGGGGCCTTACATAACACCCAATGGAAAGTGGATCCATATTGTTTTGATGATTCGCAAAGAGGAGAGCCCTTCCCGGCGCATCAAACACTTCAAATCCTTCTTTTTTGACGTTGTAGAAAATCAGAAAAAACAGACGAAAAAAAGCCTTAATAAACGCATGTCCCATGATTGTACTCCCTTATGGTTTGAATGAGAGAATCGATGACTTCATTAAAAGTCATGTCACTTGTATCTAAAATAATGGCGCCGTCCGGAATTATAAGAGGTGATTCCTCCCGGGTAGAATCCAAATAATCTCTGCGTAAAATATCCTGAAGAACATCTTCTACTGTTACATCGAGCCCTTTTCTTTCATAATCCTTAATGCGTCTCTTGGCTCTAATTTCTGGGCTGGCCGTCAAAAAAAACTTGATGTTGGCCTCTGGTAGGACTACTGTGCCAATGTCCCTACCATCTAAAATAACACTGGCTTCTTTAGCGATTTTTTGCTGAAGAGCAACCATCCTTTGGCGAACGTCTTTATAACTCGAGATCAGAGAAACATTTTGATCAATAATGGGTTGTCGGATCGCCTCAGACACGTTTTCACCATTTAAATAAGTGGTGTTGTGCGCCATTTGAATCTTTACAGAATCAAGGTGTGATGCCACAAGAGCAGCATCGTGAAGATCGTCAACATGTGCAAGCATATACAGGGTGACAGCTCTATACATCGCACCAGTATCGAGATAAGTTAAACCTATTTTTTTTGCAACATTTTTAGCAATGGAGCTTTTTCCGGAACCTGATGGTCCATCTATAGCAATTTGAATCATATGCCCTCCGCAATAAAAAACGCTGAACACAAAAGTGATGCTCAACGTGAATTTTGTGTCTATTTAATTGTAAAGGATTCAGCGCTGTTTAACAAGCCTTTCCCCTTATTCTCTTTAACGACGTCCCTTTGAAACCCTAACTCTCGCGGTTATTTCTTTGAATACACTTGGTTCTCAGCCCAAATTTTTTCTAGGACATCAAAATTGGACTTGATTTGTTCTTTTTTTGTCATACTGAGGGCTATAATCAGGGAATTCAGAAGACTCATTGGGGCCACAAGGGAGTCTATAAAAGTCGTCATATTGTATTTTGCCGTCAATGTATAATGTGCAAGTGGCGCTAGAGGCGCTGTGATAGAATCCGTAATGGCAAGGATTTTTGTGCCCTTAAGCTTGGCATATTCGACAACTTCAAAAGTCCTCTGAGAATAGCGCGGAAAGGAAATTGCAATGAGAAGATCTTGTTCATTCAGGTGTATAAGTTGATCAAAAGCGTCATTTGCTCCATAAGGGATTAAATGCACATCCTCTAAAATAAAATTCAAATAAAATGCCAAATATTCAGCAAGCACTTTGGACGAACGCAGTCCGATAATATAGACTTTGCGCGCGCTGTTGATGTCCGCCACAGCATCCTGGACCAACCGAGCATCAAGGGTATCAATGGTTTTTCTAATGTTGTCGATATCTGAATTCATGACGCGTTTAATGATATGTTCCTCTGATTCTAAATCCTTTGAAAATTCAAACCTTTGAACGGTGGTTAATTTCGTTTTGATGGATTCTTGTAGCGCTCTTTGCAAATTTGGGTAACCATCATACCCTAAAGCATCAGCAAAGCGAACGACTGTAGATTCACTGACACTGACTGATTTTCCTAGTGCTGCAGCAGTCATAAATGCCACTTTGTCATAATTTTCAAAAATATAATCGGCAATTATTTTTTGACCCTTACTGAGTCTAGTATAGTTGGATTGAATGCGATTGAGCAAATCTCTGTACTCGGTAATCATCAGAATCCCCCATGAGCATGTGAATAGACATCACCCTCTAACCGTGTCAATGCACAATTAGAGGGTTGATGGATTGAGTGTTTATTTACTTGTGACTTTGTGCCATTTTGTAGCCTTCTTCAAGTGCGCTTTTGTTCAGGGCCTCTGTACCTTTTGGTACGCGTGCAAGGACGGCTTTTTCGATGCTTTCTCTTGTGACGACATCAGTAAATTCACAGATGAATCCAATGGCGACGATATTGGCGACAATCCCTTTTCCCAGTGTATGGGTAGCCGTTTGGATAATGGGCACATGGACAATTCGAGCGGGTTTCTTGCTTTCGTCAAATTCAATAGTGCTATCTGCAATAATGACGCCATCGGGCTTAACTGTCTTTGCGTAAATGTCATACGCTTGTTGAGTCAAGGCTAAAAGTACATCAGCACTTCCCGCTTTTGGAAAGTCGATTTCTTCATCACTGATGATAACTTCTGCTTTACTGGCACCACCACGGGCTTCTGGACCATAACTCTGGGTTTGGATAGCGTGTTTGCCATCCAAAAGGCCCGCTTCAGCAATAACAATGCCTGCAAGGATTAAACCTTGACCACCGGATCCTGTCAGTCTGATTTCATATCGATTACTCATGGCTACTCTCCTTAGGTACAAAGCGATTTATGATCCGCATGTATTCTTCAGTGTATTCAGGTTGCTCTACGTCTTTGAATACGCCCATCAACAATTTGCCTTCACGTTTTTCCAGTGGAAGTTTATCCGCCACTTTGACATCGATAAAGTTATCTCTTAACCAAGACATCATTTGAGCTGGAGACCCTTTTTTGTTTTTTCTGCCGTAGTAAGTTGGACATGTGCTAATGGCTTCTACAAGCGAGAAACCTTTGTGCTCTAGTCCTGCTTGAATAAGCTCTGCAAGTTGTTTTGCGTGGAATACCGTTCCGCGCGCTGTGAAAGTAGCGCCAGCTGCACCTGCAAGCTGTGCAATATCAAAAGGCTTTTCAATGGCACCATAAGGCGCAGTCGTTCCAAATTCATGGGTAGGCGTCGTTGGAGAGTATTGACCGCCCGTCATGCCATAGATGTTGTTGTTGAATACAATGGTCGTAATGTCTATGTTACGCCTTGCGGAGTGAATCAAATGATTGCCACCAATAGCAGCACAGTCGCCGTCGCCTGTGACGACGATCACCTTGAGTTCAGGGTTTGCAAGTTTTACGCCTGTTGCAAAAGCAAGGGCACGACCATGAGTTGTGTGAAGTGTGTTGAAATCCATGTACCCTGGCGCTCTTGAAGAACACCCTATGCCAGAGACAATACACACTTCATCCTTTTGATACCCAAGTGCATCGATGGCTTTAGCCATTGCATGCATGACCACGCCGTGGCCACAGCCAGGACACCAAATATGCGGCAATCTATTTTGTCTAAACTGTTTATCAACAATAGGGTTATTCACTTAGAATACCTCCTTGGCTTTTGCAATAATATCGTTAGGAGATACTACGTCTCCATTGGCCTTGCCCACAAAATGGACAGGACACGCGCCTTTAACTGAACGCTCAACCTCAAGAACCAATTGACCAAGGTTCATTTCCGCAACCAATATCCCTTTAACCTGCTTTGCTAATTCAAGAACCCTTGCAGAAGCAAAAGGCCAAATGGTAATTGGACGAAACAGCCCTACTTTTACGCCTTCTTTGCGCAGTGCATTGATTGCACCCTTTGCAGAACGAGCAGTTGAGCCATAAGATAGAATAATGTATTCGGCATCCGATGTCAAATATTCTTCAGTTGTAATAATATCATCGATATTGTCCGATACTTTGTTCATCATACGGTCAAGCATAATGCCGGCATTTTTTGTGCTGTTGCTTGGGAAACCTGTCTCGTCGTGGAACAACCCCGTAATATGGTATCTATAGCCCTCTCCAAATGCAGCCATACGCGGTACAATTTCACCTTCGACAACGCCATAAGGCATGTACGTTGCATCTCCTTGTTCAGGTTTTAGACGATCAAATATTTCAAGTTCCCCAGGAAAAGGTATTTCTACGCGTTCTCTCATATGGCCAACAACTTCATCCGTCAACAAGATAACTGGCGTTCTATATTTTTCGGCTAAATTAAAGGCTCTGACAGTCAATTCGAAAGTTTCTTTTACTGAAGATGGGCAAAGTGCAATCACTGGGTGATCGCCGTGTGTGCCCCACATAGCCTGCATGACATCCCCTTGAGCGGGTGCTGTTGGAAGACCAGTACTTGGACCGCCACGCTGTACATTCACGATGACCAGGGGTATTTCAGCAATAGCCGCATAGCCGATATTCTCTTGCTTTAAACTAAAACCAGGACCACTTGTGGCAGTCATAGATTTGAGTCCAGCGATTGAGCCGCCAATAGCTGCAGCAATGCCTGCAATTTCGTCTTCCATTTGAATGAATTTTCCACCAATTTTCGGTAACTTTTCAGCAGAAATTTCTGCAATTTCAGTAGAAGGTGTAATGGGGTAGCCAGCATAAAATTTCATACCTGCATAAAGTGCGCCTTCGACACAAGCCTCATTACCCTGCATGAGTTTAATCACTCTTTCGCTCATTATTCCTTACCTCCCAAGAATATTGCAAAATCTGGACATCTTAATTCACATTGACCACATTTGATGCAATTCTCAGCATCGAGCATCACTATTTTTTCCTTATCATCTAAGCCTAGAACTTGTTTAGGACAAAACGCTACACATATTCCACAACCTTTACACCATTCTCTTTTTAATTTAATTTCAAGAAGATCCCTGTTGATTGCCAAAGTACTGCCTCCTTTGATATTTCGTAATTTAATCATATCATAGGCCGTTTTTTTTGCAAGATAAATTTCAAAATTGACAGATATAATTATATTATTGCAATTTAAGAATCATTTTGTGTGTTAATATGTTGGAATTTCAGTAAAACGGTATGATTGTATACAACCATTTCGAAGGAATCTTACTTTCGTCCTTCACTTGGATTATGTCTTGTGATTGAAATGATGCCACTTAGCTGCGCTTCAAAATCTGTATTGGGTTCTTGAGCAACTTTATGAATGTCGATTGTGCATTCAAAGCTACTTTCATTTTTAGTAAACACATGATTATAATGTGCCGACGTCAAGGAACACATCTTGCTTTCAATATCTTTGGTCATGGGATATGGAAAATTGATATTGAGCACTGTAATTCCGCTCTCAAAATAAAGGTGATCCATGTCCTGCTCGATAAACTGCTCTATCCAGTTGACCATTTCATCATACTCAGATAATTTTTCTGGTTTTCTCAGTGCAGATGAATAAGCAATGGCTTTTGTTCCCAATAAAGACGCTTCCATAGCAGCAGAAAAAGTCCCAGAATAGAAAAGGTCCATACCCATATTCCACCCATGGTTTATACCAGAAAAAACATAATCAAATTCCACCGATAAGCCCAAAAGACCAAATCGGACACAGTCTGCAGGAGATCCATCGATAGCGTAGAGTGTGTAGGGTTGATCTTGAACTTTTGTGTAAGAAACTGGGCCATCGATGGAGATTTTGTGGCTACAGGCACTGTATTCATTCAAGGGTGCAACCACAACAATTTCATGTTTCATTGAAAGTTTATTTGCCATTGAGAGTATTCCAAGAGCTTGATAGCCGTCATCATTGACCAGCAGTAATTTCATAATGACCTTCTTTCACTGTGATTAGACCTTTGTTCGACTGATATAGATCAGCGTGGGGGGATTATTGATTTGATTCGGATAGGTTATTTCAAACAGGTGAAATTCTTTCTGATTGAGAGTCGTCGTAAACACCTTTAAATCAGTACTTTCTTTTGCACCCTGCGGGTGCCCTGGGTATACCACTACACTTATAAAACCGTCCACTTTCAAGAGCAAAAGTGCCTGTTTGAGCGCTTCTAGAGTCGTTGAACTCTCAGTGATATGGTCTTTAGACAATCCTGGAAGATAGCCTAAATTGAAAATAACACAGTCCACCTGATGGGGAACGTAGGTCGCGATTTCAGAATGGCTTTTGCAAAACAAATGAATATTTTCCGTGTAACCGTATTGACCCAAAAGGTCCTTCGTTGTTGAAATTGCACGTTCATCAAGATCGAAACCATAAAATCTACCCTTGTGACCAATACACTGCATTAAAAACAGACTGTCATTTCCCTTGCCAACAGTTGCATCGATGACGATCATGCCTTGTTTGACCTGTTTTTTGATAATTGACCTAGATGCTTCAACGGCGTTTTTGTACAACATACTACCCTTTGCTCCCTTTACAGG
>JBBRGL010000172.1:0-6204 GCA_038240675.1 Peptostreptococcales bacterium | reverse complement strand
GTTATATAAATTCTGATTTCTAAGGGTGTTTAAAGCTCACGCATAGGGCGCTTCCGCTTTACCGGAGAATTTACCCAGCGGCGGAGGGACACCGCTTATATAAATTCTCCTAACTAACCGCGTTATATAAATTCTGATTTCTAAGGAGGTTTAAAGCTCACGCATAGGGCGCTTCCGCTTTACCGGAGAATTTACCCAGCGATAAGGCTAAGGAAGTTTAAAGCTCACGCATAGGGCGCTTCCGCTTTATCGGAGAATTTACCCAGCGGTAAGGCTAAGGAAGTTTAAAGCTCACGCATAATTCGCTTCCGCTTTACCAGAGAATTTACCCAGCGGCGGAGGGACACCGCTTACATAAATTCTCCTAACTAACCGCTTACATAAATTCTCCTAACTAACCGCGTTATATAAATTCTGATTTCTAAGGGTGTTTAAAGCTCACGCATAGGGCGCTTCCGCTTTACCGGAGAATTTACCCAGCGGCAGAGGGACACAGCTTATATAAATTCTCCTAACTTATTTATCATTACTTTGGTAGCGGAATGATTGAAACTGCATTATACTATAACGGTAAAGTCTAATCATAAATGACTAATCCATGGAGGTGTAGAAATGTTTAAAAACAAACCAAAAGTCGCTTTTGTTTGTGTTCATAATTCTTGTCGGAGTCAGATTGCAGAGGCGCTTGGAAAGCATTATGGGAGTGATGTGTTTGAAAGTTATTCTGCGGGGACTGAAACTAAGCCGTTGATCAATCAGGATGCTGTGAGGCTGATGAAAGAAATCTACGGGATTGATATGGGAGTGACGCAACATTCTAAACTGCTTGTTGATATTCCTACAGTTGATGTGGTGATTAAAATGGGGTGTAATGTTATTTGTCCATTTTTGCCGAGTCAATATGAGGAGGATTGGGGGCTTGAGGATCCGTCTGGCAAGGATGATGAAGAATTTAGAAGGATTATCAAAAGTATTGACGAGAAAATTAAAGAGCTTATAGAATCACTCCATTCGAATTCAATTGTGTTTTGAATTCAAGTGAATGATCATAGAGAGGTCATAGAGATATTGCGTTCGGGTAAAATAAACTGTGATGTGTATGCGAAAATGTCCTGAAATACTACAGCATTCGTATGGCATAGTGATCAGTTGGGGAGTTCGGCGCTTCGCGTGGGACAGTAGTGGGACGGTAGTATTCGGGTAATTGTTTTAGGGTCTCATCCAGTTCCAATCACAGTACTCTATGATTTGTGAACTCTATACAAGGATTAGGGTGTCAAAAGTAAGGTTCTCGATTATTCATACTGCATATAGTTCCAGTTGGACATTCCGGAACTATATGCAGTATGAACAAGATCAACTACGGACTTTTGACACCCTAATCAATCTGCTATTCAGAAGACATAATCCCTTGCGTTGCAAGAGGACATGATCGCTTATTGACCACAAAAGTTATTGCGTGAAGGTAAAATAAACTTGGCTAAATCTTAAAAAATGATATACTGTATACGTTGATTGAGTTTTAACGATAGAATTATCGCGATTCGTTGAGACGCATGTCTAAGCAGTTCAATACTATTTTAAGAGGAGACTTCAATATGAATAAACCAGTTCTCTCAGAACACTTTGAATCACGTAAACCATCTGCAGTCCGATTGGCGCAAATGAAGTACGAGGAGCGCAAGGTAAAGCCTCAAGCGGTTATTAATGTGGGCATCGGCAATGTATCTCTTCCGACAAATCCAGCTATGCAAAAGAGAATGTTTGAGCTTGGCGCACCTGGAAGTCCTTTTGCAACAGGTGTTGTACGTTATTCTACGACAGCTGGTTTGCCAGAATGTCAGGATGCTTTTAAGAATATTCTGCACTGTGAAGGCTTTGATACAGATAAATTGCTTGTTCAGGTCACTGATGGTGGATCAGCAGGCATGGAACTTCTCCTTATTGGTGTCTGTGGGCAACCGGGAACAGGTGAAAAACCACTTCTTATGATTGACCCTGCTTATACCAACTATATTTCTTTTGCTGAAAGAGTTGGACGTAAAACAGTGACTGTAAAACGTCACCTTGGTGATGACGGTAAGTTTACGCTTCCAGAAATCAACAAAATTGAAGAAACCATCAAAGAAAACAACCCAGGAGCGCTCCTTGTCATTCCTTATGACAATCCTACTGGTCAGTACTATAATCACGAAACCATGATTCAACTTGCTCAGTTGTGTGTCAAATACAACATGTGGATGATCAGTGATGAAGCTTACCGCGAACTTTATTATGAAGAGGGAGGCAAACTCGTCAGTATTTGGGGTATTACAGATGTAGATGTCCCTGGTATTGAAGGCCGAAGAATCAGTGTTGAGACTGCTTCTAAGGTTTGGAATGCTTGTGGTCTCAGAATCGGTGGTCTCATAACGGATAATGCTGAATTCCATGACCGTTCTGTTGCTGAATACACTGCAAATCTCTGTGCGAACGTGATTGGTCAATATATCTTTGGCGCATTGGCGCATGAAAGCAAAGAACAAATTGCTGCATGGTGCAAAGAAATTCGTGACTATTATAAAGTTGAGATTACAACTGTTTATGAGGGACTAAAAGCTATGGAACCGGGTCTTATTGTCTCTAGTCCCGACGCTTCGATCTATTCAATTATTGACGTTCGAAACGTTGTAAAATCTGGATTTGATTCAACTGAGTTTGTTCTTTACTGTGCTCAAGAAGGCTCAGTCAATATCAATGGTGTAGAGACAACACTTCTAGTTGCACCAATGAAGGGCTTTTATGACATCAAACCAGGCGACGAGAATCCAGGCAGAACACAGTTCCGCATTTCTTTTGTAGAGACGCCTGAAAAAATGGCTCAAATTCCTGAATTGTTTGTTAAGCTTCTCAGACAGTATGAGGCATCAAGATAGTTATGTGAATGGAAATTTAAAGCCCGCCAAACTGGCGGGCTTTATTGTTAGTTGCAAAATGATTATTTTTTTTCAATACCAATAGCGATGATTTGGTCGTCTGTTTTTGAGATAATACAGGCAGTCAGTGCTTTATCGACAAAATACTTTGAGTTTCCAATATGAATCATGGTATCGGGGAAGATGCTGTTGATTTTAACTTGGCCTTGATTGGCATTTTTCAAAGTGCTCATCAAGTGTTCAAGGCGCTTTTGCTTTTCTTCAAGGTCTATTTGAGTGCTCAGAAGACTGTCTTCATACTGTTTCAAAATATCCTCGTGGATACCAACTTCTGGTTGAAGCAGAGCGTTTGATTTGAGAACAGGAATGCGAGCTTTGAGGCGTGATTCTAAAATTTTAAGGTCTTGGACGCTTTCTTTGAGGGATTTTAATTCCAGAATAATCGAGGCATCAACCCCTAAGCTAATCGTTGTGATCACCCCGAGTCTCGATCCAATTTGATTGGCCTCAATCATGTATTTTGAAGTAATTTCACCACCGATGATGAGCCCTTTTTTGCCTTTAACAACGATTTTGCTATCGCATAGGACTTTGCTGTTGACAATTTCACCTGTTTCAATTTCACCTTTGACATAAAGCGTCGCATTTTCGATGAATTTGGTGATCAAATTGCCGCCAACAACTATATCCGAGCCTTCGTGTCCAAGTATACCTCTGCTCACAGTTAAATTACCTTTGGTCTTGATGGTACAGCCTTCGATGACGCCATCTATGGTTAAGTCACCGTCGCAGTGGACCGTGTAGCCATTGAGGACGCTGTTCTTGACATGGACATCTCCACCAAAATAAATGTTCCCAGTTTTTGGGCCAACTTCATCGACTTCGATGAGCTGTGAAACAGTAATGCGACCGTTGATGAGTTTGGCAATACCATTATCTTGAGCGGTTAGGGTGAGGCCATCTTCACTGATGTTGACATTTTCACCATATTTCCAAGTCAGCTCTTTTCCAGGTCGATGCTTGATGGATTTGTTTGTGACTGTTATACCATCGAAACCAATTTTGCAAGGTGTTTTGATGGCGAGCGTATCGCCTGATTTAACGGCGGAAACCTGCAATAAATTCTTAAAGTCCACACTGCCATCATCTGAAATAATAGGCTTTGATATTCCCTCGAAGTTGACACAGTGGACAACATAGGCATCTGTGCCGTTTCGATGCCTCTCACCTTCTGCAATAATGAAATCTTCAAGGTCGTCCCCTATGGTCAAGGTTTCTTTAAGGGCATCTAATTTGAGACCAAAAATGATGTTAAGGCGATTGAGTTCGGTGACAATCAATGGAAAAAGATCCTCAGGGGGCGGTAGCTCAGAGTCCAGTCGATATAGGGTGGCGGTGTAATAGTCATCTGATATGCGGATTGAGAATGGCGTACGCGAATTTTCGGTTGACATAGTCATCTCCTAGGCGTTTAAATCAGGGATTAAGCTGCGCGGGTAACAGGGCTTAAAACCATCATATCATTATCAGTGTTTTCTGACAAATGAGAACTAAAAAACCACTCAGCGAAATTCCAAATGGAATCCAGGAGTGTCCTTTATCGGTTTTACTCAACAAACGCTTTTGTCCAGACGAGCTCTGAGGGCGAGCAAATCCCATTATTAATGGCATTTGCTTTTAAAACTAAATAAAGCTGAGCTTTTGTGGCGTAGGCGTAGGGGTTGACAAAATAAAAACCAATGCCAAAAAAGAGACCACCTAAAATATACCAACCTATAAAAGATAAATCGAGAACAAATATATCCATTTTTTGACCAGAAGTCATCTGCTCACTGAGTTTCAATGCCCTATCGGGGTCTAATTGAGGGTTGTCAGCCAATAGATAAGGCACCAGTGAATAAGCATAAGATTTGATAATGCCAGGGATGATCAAAAGGAGAAAAAATAAAAAGGTCATGAGGGAGCGGTAGAACATCGCAACAACAATATTGAAATAATGCGTCTTTCTAAATGCCATCCCTAAATGAGCAAAGTGAACCTCCTCTTCAAACTCAGCACCTTTGGTAAAGAAACTTCGCCCGCCTACTTCCAGCGGCGCAGCAATGAAAATCTTGAAACCCAAAGCAACTGCTATGACAAGAATAATCACAACGCCACCGAGACCAAATGCCACACCCCACATCCAGGGCACCGCCTTTGAAACAGCACTTTCTACAGTGGATGCATTATCATTCAATCCGTCACCTGTATTTAGAAAAGGCACATCAAAGGAAAAATTTTTGTTGCTGAAGTTTGATTGGGATGTGTTTGAATGACTGTCACCGCCAGATGTACCACCAGATGTGGCAATAGCAATGACTAAAGCAACTAAAAAGGCTTTCCAATAATGCTTTTTCAAGAATTCCTTAGCGTTAATTTTAAGTTCTGATCGGGTCCACATAGTGTTCCTCCTGTATTATAATGAATTAGGATAAAAGTTATTTGCAAATTCGGTGTTGAATCTAAATCGACTTTAATGATGAGGGGGTAAAAAAATGGAACACAACAACGAAAACAGAAAAATCAAACTCTGGACACGTCAAGATTTAAAAAGCCTAGATATGCTTCAAAAAATGGGTGTTGTCCAAACGACGAGAGATCACTTAGGGGAAAAATTTGACGTCATCTCTGATTATGTCATTAAGCTCTACGAATGGTTTGTGGATGCGGCATCAAAAAAGGTTGCGAAACCTGAGTCGGTCGAGTTTCCAATTTGGTGCTCTATCAGTGAAGAAAACATGCTTAGGCCAACACCAGAAACAGTTGTCTACGTTCTTGAAGTTGATTCAGCTGAGGTGATTTATTTTGATGGTGCTAAATGGGACTATGTCCTCAATCATTTGTATATTCCAAAAGACAAAGCAGATGATGAAGCGTATAAAAAAGAAATGGCACTTCGTGGCCATAAAAATCTATTTTCTTTTGTCGATTTCAAAACAGCGCATCTCTATCCTGCGGAAAAAAAGCAAATCATAGACAGCTGGCCGAGGATTTTTGACATTGATGAGTGGAATATATTCGTTGTACAAGCAAATATTTGGGAGATAAGACCCGATATGATTGTGGAAATTCTGAGGTACGATGAAAAAACACCCTTATAATCCTAAATGACGTTGATTGACTCCCAGTTAATAAACCGCTCTAAAAGTGCTGTAATTCTGAGAAGGCCAGCTTGATCCTCTGCATCAAAACGGTTGAGGCTGGGGCTGTCTATATCGAGGACAGCGACGACGCGACCTTGGAAATGAAT
>JBBRGL010000171.1:0-6254 GCA_038240675.1 Peptostreptococcales bacterium | reverse complement strand
GATCATTTTAGGTCTTACCCAACAAGGGAAGAACTCGGTGCGCAACTCATCATGATATCGGAATACCTTATGGATGTCGAACTTGAGCATGCTGCAGACAAGCTTGAACTGATCAAAAAAGAAGACGCAGGCATGTATGATGAGGTTATAAAAAGCATGATTCGTCTCAACCCTAACCGATCCGAAAAAATTCTGGAGGTTTTGAGAAAAAGAAGCTTGAAGCCAAATGTTATCGCTTCAACGGTCGAAGAAATCACGAAAGAAGTCAATCAAACGTATCTCGAAAAATCCAACGCCTTAAAACTCATGTCTCTCACTATGCGGTTAGAAGAAATCAAACGCATCATCGATCAAGAGGTGGACAGTCACTTTATGGCGGCTAAAATATTGGAAAATCTTGATGACAGAGATGCAGTTGATATTTTAAAACGTTTGGATTTAGAAGACAAAAATACTATTCTGGGCTATTTAACTGAAGCAAAGAAAACACAGTGGATTGATTTGTTGGCTCAAGAAAGCAGTCGGTTTGAAGCTCTGGATTTGACCTTGACGCTAATGAAAAAAGACAGTGCCAAAAAAAACGCTGAACTTTTTGGTCCTACCAGCACGTACACCCTGGACGAAAAAGCCTATATGTTTTCGAAGCTTCCTGCAAAAGACGTGGGGAAGATTCTGTCCTATATTCAGGATGATCTTCTGAATAGTGCGGTTATTCAAAAAATAAAAGAAACACAGATTATAGACCAGGGTTCGGATAAAATCAGCGAGGATATTCTCAAATCCCTAAAGATATTCAGTGAATATGACGATAACATTAGTGAATTAGTAACCATCTACAATGGCATATCAGATGACCGCGCAGCAGCCATGTTAAAGGAGCTTTATTGGAAGTCTTCAACATTCAAATCCTATACCCTCAAAAATGGCGAAAGTATTATCATCTCAAGCTCTGATGTGGCACTGGATGTGTTGCGACAATTCAACACAAAAAAGATTGCAGCTATTCTATCACTCTACGATGACCAGTTGGCAACAGAAATATCCACACAATTGGCACTTCCTAGAGAATAAAACAAGGAGGTGGAAAATGAATATGACTCTCAAGGATGTAAATGTCCTTGAACGACTCCTGCCCAATCAAAATCTGGCCAAGGAATCAACGCTTAAGCAGGTAGATGCTGGTTTCAAAAATATTTACGAAGACCGTGTAAAACAAAACGGCAATACGGCATACGCTCGACTAAATAAGCAAAGTGAAAAACCAGATGATCGCGTGAAGGCAAGACTTGAAAACGCTTTTGACAAAAAAGAAGTGTTTGCTTCAAGGGTCAAAGAAAAAAGAAGTGCATTTGAGCAACCAGTCAACAAGATGGGTGGTCCAGAGGACACAGGGGCGAAGCTTGAAAAGCAGGAACCTAAAGATGCTGAAATTAAAACCACGGCTTTTGACAACACACCTAAAAAGGAAGCAAAAGAAGTCAAAAAACCTGAAGAACTCGAAAAAACGGATGAGACAAAAGAAATTAAAGAACACAAATCCCCACTGATGACTTTTATGCAAATGATACTGAATGCTATTGAAGAAATGTCACCTAAATTAAGTGCACTCAAAGAGAAGATGGATAAAACGGGCACTCTTACACCAGAAGTAGAGGCTGTTTTCGATCAACTAGCATCCAGTATAGCGGCCCTCAAAACAGGACTTTCAAATGCAGATCAAGGGACTATGGACATTTCCAAAACAGTGAAGGCAATCGAAGCGCTTCAAACGTTTAACGAAACCATCAAAGATATCCTCAAATCATTACCTACAGAATTACAGGCTGAAATGAGCAAAAGTAATGAAGAATCAAATGTGAATACCCTTGAAAATGGTGCTGAAGTCAAGAAAACATCTATTGTAGGTGATATGAAAGCTTTCGCACAAGAATTAAAGCAAATTTTACATTCACCGATTGCTCAAATTCAAACAAAACCTCTTCTTGAAAAGCTTGAGCATGTCGAAGGCAAATCCACTAAATGGATAGAGCAAGAAATTAAAAAACTCATGGACATTCAGAAAACACAAGTGATTACAAAGGATGGAATTTCAAACGACCTGACTGGAAAAGGCTCTAAAGAGACTGTCCTTCCACAAATGTCTAAAGCTGAAGTTACACCTGCCGCTGACAAAAGAGAAGCAACAGGGGCAGCAGAAGCCCAGATAACAGCGACGAACAAGACTAAAAGTGAAACGACTGAACAGAGAAATGTTCACCTTGAACAAGTAGGGACACCGATTGATAAACAAATCATCAAACTGGTGGAAAGAACCGCGGATTCACAAAACCTTTTCAAAAGCATTCTGAGCCAAGTTGAGGAAGGTGTAAAAGCATCCTTCAAAGTTTTGAAAGACAGTTCAGAAATGGTGATGAAGCTAAAACCTGAGAATTTAGGCGACGTATCTGTGAAAATCAGCGTACACAAAAATTCCGTCATTGCAGAGATGACTGTACAGTCTCAAATAGTCAAGCAAGCCTTAGAATCCAGTTTGATGGATTTAAAAAATACCTTGAAAGATAAAGGGTTTGATGTAACACAAATCAATGTCAATGTTGGAAGTGATCAGAACTTCAAAGAAAGCAACGACTCAAGCAAGTACAGACAACAAACAAATCGATACAGTCAGGGCGTTGAAGCTTTAGGCGCAGAATCACCACTGATCGATGAAGTCAAAGCATTTATTCAAAATGGCAGAATGGATTATTTTGCATAGATAAGGAGGAAAAAGAATGGCTGCAATAGGAGGCGTACTCACCAAAGACAACACGGATTATCTCAATTCTCTCAAAATGACTCAAAGCTCTACGGACAGCAAAACGGTTTTGCAAAAGGACGATTTTCTGAAAATCCTCATTACGCAAATAACCCATCAAGATCCTATGAAACCTTTAGAAGACAAAGAATTCATCTCTCAAATGGCACAGTTTAGTTCCCTCGAACAAATGCAAAACCTCAATAAAAGTTTCGATGCAAACGTCAAAGCGACTGACAGTATCAAAACCCTCATCGCCAGTATGAGTGAAGCAATGGGAAAACTACCACTCTCTATGACAGATTCATCCGCAAAAAACGAAGCCCTTCAAAATGAGATTTTGAAAGAACTTAAAGGCATCAAAGAATTGCTTCAAGGGGGTTATTAAGGAGGTAGCTATGGCCAATAAAATTAACACCCCATATGATATGACGGCTCAAGCTGTGAAAATTGGCAGTCAAAACAATAGACCTATACAAAACACGGTCAATCGTTCTACCGGCAAAAGCTTCGACGAAGTTCTCAGTGCAATTCAAAGTAAAGAAATCAAATTTTCTAAACATGCTCTTGACCGTTTGGCATCTCGTAATATCACCATCACCGAGGCGGAACTGAAAAAAATTGAAACGGCAGTGGATAAAGCCGATGCAAAAGGCATCAAAGAGGCGTTGATTTTAATGAATGACAAGGTTTTAGTCATGAGTGTCAAAAATCGAACAGTCATTACAGCATCAGATGAAGCAAGTTTGAAAGACAGTGTATTTACAAATATAGATGGCGCGGTAATCCTTTAGCTGGACCTTTTAAGGAAGCTAAGATCTCTGACTGATTGACGAGATCGCCGTGCAAAAATAGGGAGGTCAAAATTATGATGCGTTCTATGTTTTCTGGTGTATCAGGCCTTAGAGCCCACCAGGCAAAAATGGATACCATAGGCAATAACATCGCCAATGTCAATACCGTAGGTTTCAAAGGCAACAGCGTTACATTTCAAGAAGTTTTCTCACAAACAATCAAAGGTGCTGGATCACCACAAAGTGGCAGAGGCGGAACAAACCCTCAACAAATAGGTCTAGGTGTAAACGTCGCTGCTATGGACATCAATATGGGCAAAGGTTCAACACAAAGAACCGATAACCCAACAGATTTGATGATCGATGGCAATGGATTTTTCGTCGTCACAAACGACCCAAACTTTCAAAACAAGTATTACACAAGAGCAGGCAACTTTTCGACGGACAAGTTAGGATTCCTCGTCACACCTGGCGGGTTCAAAGTCTTAGGCGCTGACTTCCAACCGATCCAAATCAACAAATCCGTTTCTAAAGATGCAACCAAAACAAGTTCTATGGATTTAAAAGGCAACGTCAACTTTAACGAAGCTGCAACAGCACTTGAACCAATTGCATACTCGACAACAGCAAATGTCTATGACAGTTTAGGCAATGTTCATGCCATTGGGATTCAAATGGGACAATTGATTCCAGGAACACCCGGTGTCAATGAGAATTCTTACCGCTCGATCAAATTTGATGTTCCCGCCCCTGGTGTTGATGTGGGTGATTTGGCTTTTACAACTGCTGGCGTACCACTAGCAAATGCTTTTTATGCGAAATTCGATAAAAACGGAAATTTCGTCGATGTCGTCAAAATCACAACAGCCGGTAGTTTGGTTGGTTCACCACTGACAGCAAGCGCCAATGATGCCGTTTCGTATCCAACCCTATCCTTTACACTCCCAGGAACGGATGCTGTCAGCATCACCCTTGCTAAAGCTAATTTTGCGAACTTTACCCAAAGATCCTCTACTTCCGATGTCAAAGGGGTCATCACTACAGGAAATGCTTCAGGTACCATTGATTCTTTCAGCATTTCCCAGTCTGGAGACGTTATTGGAACATTTACAAATGGTGAAAGAGAAGTTCTTGGCACAATAGGCCTTGCTGATTTCGACAACGCCGCTGGTCTTCAAAAGTTAGGAAGCAACTTATTTGTGGATACACCGAACTCAGGCACGCCTAAATTTGGTATCCCTGGATCAAGTAGCTTTGGTGCGTTAGCACCTGGTGCACTTGAAATGTCAAACGTGGATTTGTCACAACAATTCACAGAAATGATTACCACTCAAAGAGGCTTCCAAGCCAATTCCCGCGTTATTACAACAACGGATGAAATGCTTCAAGAACTCGTTAATTTAAAACGTTAGGATAAGCGCCTGGGCGTAATAGCCCAGGCCCTTTCATAAGGAGAATACATGATTAAAGTAACGCGTTTAAACGGAAAAAGCTTCTACGTCAATGAAGAATTGATCGAATTTATTGAGGATACACCGGACACTGTAATTTCACTTGTTACGGATAAGAAAATTATAGTTACTGAAAGTATTGACGAGGTTATCCGTAGAATAGTAGAATATAGGCAGAAGGCTTGTGTTTTGCCGATTCCAAGCCATATATATAAAGGTGAGGTGTAAGAATGGATATTTCGACCATTGGGGGTATTATAGCGGGGTTTGTTCTGGTTGTTTGGGGAATATTGGTCAACCCGGGCGCTTCTATTATGTCGTTTGTAGATATTCCCTCAATTATCGTTGTATTTGGTGGCACAATATCTGCAGTAGCTGTCAGTTATCCTTTATCGACGCTTATGGGTCTTGGTAAAGTAGGTGGAAAAGCCTTTACGGTGAATCAATATGACGCTCAAGCCATCATTATGAAAATTATAGAGCTGGCAAACGTGGCGAGACGCGAGGGTTTGCTTGCTCTTGAAGAGGCTGTAGATCAAGTCAAAGATGACTTTCTTAAAAAAGGTGTCATGCTAATTGTCGATGGCACTGACCCGGAACTTGTGAAGAATATTCTCGAAACTGAACTTTCATACATAGAATCACGTCATGGAAGTGGAAAGGCAATGTTTGATTCCATGGGTTCTTTATGCCCAGCTTTTGGAATGGTGGGAACTCTTATTGGACTTGTTCTGATGCTTAAATCTTTGGATGATCCCTCTACAATAGGTCCTTCTATGGCAGTTGCTCTCATCACAACTTTTTACGGATCATTGTTTGCCAACTTGATTTTTATTCCCATCGCTAAAAAGCTTGAAGGGAAAAGCGCTGAAGAAATTACTGTTCGAGAAATCATGATCGAAGGCCTTTTGTCCATTCAAGCTGGTGAAAATCCCCGCATCATCGAAGAAAAATTGAAAGCTTTCTTATCGCCAACACTGAGAAAATCCATGTCTCCACCTGCTGGAGCCGCTAATGAGTAGAAGTAGAAAAGCGCCAGCTGCTGCAGGAGGCGTGCCGGAATGGATGGCGACATACGGCGACCTAGTAACGTTACTCATGTGCTTCTTCGTATTGCTTTTTGCATTCTCCTCGATAGATGCGCAAAAATTTGAGGCGGTTATGCAATCTTTTCAAGGTTCGGCAGGCATATTGTCAGGGGGAACTTCTTTGACA
>JBBRGL010000170.1:0-6313 GCA_038240675.1 Peptostreptococcales bacterium | reverse complement strand
GGCTATTCTTGGGGTGGTGCTACTGATTGTGGAAAGTATGACAGTCAGTTTGACGAGTATATGGTTTGCCATTGGCGCTTTTTCAGCCATGGTTATCGCGCTCCTAAAACTGCCACTATGGGCTCAAATCGTTTGTTTCTTGATATTTTCAGTTTTGATGGCAGTTTATACGAGACCGTTTTTCGTCAAGTTCTTAAAAATTGGTCAAACGAAGACCAATGTGGACAGTCTTATTGGAAAAGAGGCTATTGTGACAATGACCATAGAGCCATTCAAAACAGGTCAAGTTAAGCTAAATGGTCAAATTTGGACTTCTCTCTCTGAAGATAAAACGCAGATAGAAGTCGGACAAAGAGTGGAAGTGCTTCGCATTGAAGGTGTCAAACTGATCGTCAAAGAAAAAATTTAACGCAGGAGGGTATATATGCCAGGTTACATTTTATTAGTAGTAGCAGTTCTCATTGTGGTTTTTATCATTTCAAACATTCGGGTTGTACCACAGGCGACTGCTTATGTCGTTGAACGTTTAGGCGCTTTCCAAGAAACTTGGGCAGTTGGGCTCCACTTTACAATACCATTCATCGATAAGATTCGCTCAAAAGTGAGTATGAAAGAATTGGTTGTTGACTTTGCGCCTCAACCCGTCATTACAAAAGACAACGTGACGATGCAAATTGATACGGTTATTTATTATCAAGTCACAGATCCAAAGTATTTCACCTATGGCGTAGCGCGTCCTCTCATGGCCATTGAGAATTTAACAGCGACGACACTGCGTAACCTTATTGGCCAACTTGAACTGGATCAGACGCTGACATCCCGCGACATGATCAATACGCAAATGCGTGCTATTCTTGATGAAGCAACAGATCCATGGGGTATAAAAGTCAACCGTGTCGAGCTCAAAAATATTTTGCCTCCTCGCGATATCCAAGACGCTATGGAAAAACAAATGCGTGCAGAGCGTGAAAGACGTAGAGCAGTCCTTGAAGCTGAAGGTGAAAAAGCATCGGCTATTCTCAGGGCAGAAGGTAAAAGAGAAGCCAGAGTTTTAGAAGCAGAAGCTGAAAAAACGGCACAAATCCTCACGGCTGAAGCGAGAAAAGCCACTTCTATCCTCGAAGCGGAAGGTCAAGCGCAAGCTATACGCAGCGTCCAACAAGCGACAGCAGATGGTATTCAAATGATTAAAGCTGCAGGTGCGGATCAATCTGTCATCGCCCTTAAAAGCTTTGAAGCACTTGTACAAGTGGCCAATGGCCAGGCGACAAAGCTCATTATTCCCTCAGAAATTCAAAACATTGCAGGCCTCGTGGCATCAATGGCTGAAGTGACGAAGTAAAGCGCTGTGGGGCGGTATTGGAGCGGTCGTGGGACAGTCGTGGGCGCACCTTTGGTGCTGTCTAAACCAAACCAAACCGATATGAAATACAAAAGGCAGATGGGATGTATCCTGTCTGCCTTTTGTCGTAATACAGAAGCCAAAGGCTTCGCCCACAACCATCCCACCACCGCCCCACAGGTCACCTGTGACCTTCCCACAAAAAAGAGGCCTTTCGGCCTCTTTTAAAACGATATGGTTTTGTGTGAAATTGGCGTTGAAAGAATGATGGAGGTATTGGTTTTTGCCATTTTCTTAACGATTTCAATCAATTCTTCAAGTTCGTTGATGTTGGATACAAGGACTTTTAAAATCAGTGAATCGCCTCCGGTGACGTGGTAGCATTCAATAATGCGGTCATCTTTTTCGGCAAACTCCAAAAATCGGGCATAGTTTTCGCTGACCATGGAAATATCGATAAAGGCGCTGATGGTTCTGCCGAGCTTAGCGTAGTTGATAGAAGCCATATAACCAGTGATGACGCCATTGTCTTCTAATTTTTTGACCCGTTCTGAAACTGCAGGTGCAGTGAGGCCTACCATTTTCCCTAAATCCTTCATTGAAACCCGTGCACTGGTCTGTAGGATCTCCAATATTTTGTGATCTGTGTTGTCCAACGTATTCCCCTCCTAAACCAACAAATCGAATAGACTGCCCTTGCTGGGATTATTATCTATTATAGTCCCTATGTTATTTAAATAAAAGGGGCTTTTCGCAGAATTATCATAAGTTTTTTGTGCATCTTCCTTTAGTAATGTTGTCGGATTGAGATTTTTAACCGCATTAGCACTCATTCCGGCAAATTGGCTTAAGGTTTTGATAGCCTTGGGGCCATTTTTGAGTTGTTCGGACAACTGATCTGCATCGACTTGTATACCGCGGGCGTCGATTTCCACACCAAGGGCTTTAAGTTCTGGTCGAAGAAATTTTATGGCGCTTTCAATGCGTTTTCTTGGGGCGCTTTGCCCATGATTTTCAAAAGTGCTCATGAGTTGGTTGAGGGATTGCCCTAATTTAGTAAAGTCCTTTGCATAGCGCTTTGTATCCAGAGTGGTTGAAGTCTCTTGAACAGCAGAGGAACGCGTACTGATGTCATAGTAATTCTCAACTTTTTTCAGTTGACGGCTTTGATCAGTGATGGATTTAAGCGAGGATTGTACAGTACTCAAAAGTGAGATGTTTTCAGAGGATGTATTTTTTTGAATCGTTGAAAACAATTTAGCGGTCACCATTGATGAAGATAGATTGCGCGTATAAACATCCAGTCCTAGTTTGGGACTGGTTACGTTTGAAATCAAGGTCTTGTAGGTATTAAATGAGATGCTCATCGAAATACGCCTCCTACATAGACAGAAATACGCCTATTCTCATTATACCCAATATTATGCCTAACGAACAGGTAAAATCGGATAGATTTTGTGTTATAAACGAAAAATGAGCAGAAGTCGCATGGCGACAATGACGACGCTGGAACTGATAAGGAAAAAACCAATATTGGTTTTGTAGTTTTCTATGCCAGTAACGATGCACAACCCACAAAGCATGAAAATAATGCTGTCCTCCATTTTGATGGATTCACCAAGAGGTGTAAATCGACTGAAGAGCAGGAGTATCAAAGCCATAATGGGGATGAACAATTTCATGAGATCTAAGGGGCTTTTGAATTTCATGGCACTCACTCCTTGTGATCGATTTTGATGAACTCAAGAATTGCAGATTCTTCAAAACCGACTATCCATCTGTCACCCACAAAAAGAACAGGAAGGGATTTGATTTTGTAAAATTTCATCAGGTCCCAACTCTCTTTATGAAAGTCTAAATCCAAGAAATCATAGGGTAAGTGCATTCGGTTCAACAAATTTTTGAGCGCTAGAGTAGAGGGGCTAAATTCTTTGCCAATCACGCGAATAGATTGATTATTCATGCATTTAAATCGACGACGATAATGCCTTCAATACGATTGTTGATCAAAAGTGGTGCAGCTAAAGTGATGCAAAAGTCGTTGGTAATCATAGAGATATAAGGATCTGAAACGTAGTCATCTCCTTTCACAGAAGCGATATAGAATGGCCGAAAAGAAATGTCGATACCTTCTGAACCTGTATTTTTTTGGGAGAAAGCATAACTAAGCCCTTGCGCTGTACACACAGCGACAAACTGAAAACCATTGTCAGCTTGGAGCTTTTCGAGAATCTGTGGTTTGACGTCTTTGATGTTTGTAAGTTGCCACTCTGCCGAATAGCCTCTCATTTTTTTGAGAGTGATTTTGATTTTTTCTGTGGTTTTAGCGTCGATAGTGAGCCCTTGTCTATATTCACCCATGTGGTTGTCAAGATCTTGAGAAACCCCATAGAGTTGGTCCAGGGAATGGGTCATGTCCATCATGGTGGAAGCTTGTTCCTCGCTAAGGGCGGCAGAGTTTTGGATGCTGCTGCTTATTTCAGAACTAGAGACGTTGATGCCTTCGACAAGCTTAAAAAGAAGTTCAGCTTGCTTGCTTTGCTCTTGGCAAAGGGTTTTGATTGTGGTGACCGAGCCCAGTGTCTGATCCACAGAGTGTTGTACGCGGTCCATAACGCGGATGGATTCGTCGGCGTAACGTGTGTTCTCTGTTGAAAGTGTGGCGCTTTTCATGAGTTCAGAGGAAACAAAATTGATTTTTTGCGTGAGGGTTTTGGTGATGGTGACAATGTTGTCCGTGGAAAGGTTAGATTGTTCGGCGAGAAGTCTTACCTCTGATGCGACAACAGCAAATCCTTTGCCAGCGTCTCCTGCGCGAGCAGCTTCTATAGAGGCATTGAGCGCCAATAAGTTGGTACGAGAGCTAATATCGGTGATGATATGCGTCATTTCATCGATGGCCTTCATTTGGCTTTGGAGGGACTGGATTTCTTCTGAGTGGTGCAGAGTGTTGACGGCGCTTTCTTTCAATTTAGATGCAAGAATTTTGGAATGCTCCGCGTTGTCTTGAATAGCTTGTCTCATCTCTTTCGAAACCGAAATTGTCTCATCTGCACATCTCAGTACATGGTTTATATCGTTCAGTAGGTTGTGGGTAGAATTTTGAGTGTTGTTGGTTTCGTGCATGACGGTACTCATGGAACTTGCAATTTCGGTGATATGGCTTGCCACGCGCTCAGAAGATTCAGAGATATGACCACCGCGTTCGCTGATAATTTTTATTTCAACAATCAATTTTTCAGATGCAATGAGCATTTTGCCGATTAACCCCCGAACGTCTTTTGTCATATCTTCCACTGTGTGTGTTACTTCGGCAAATTCTGAACTAAGTCCAGAAGGGAATTTGACAGAGACATTGCCGCGTTTAAGTTCTTTGACAAATAGGCCAACTTTTTTTAAATCGCTTAAAAGCAAAAAACGGTAAATAATTAAAAGAGAAAGGCATAAAAGAAAAACAATTCCTGTTCCAACGATACTCATCTTGAGAAGTTGAAATCCAAAAAAACAACCCGAAACCAGTGCTGCTGCAAAGAGTGGAAAAGCGACTTGCTTTAAAAATTGCATAATGACCTCCGGTAGAATAAAAATCGTGGATGTTTTGATAAACGGACTCTCGGCCCGTCAAGTAATTATACAGGATAATGCATGGGGGTGTCAAAAGAGACCTGTGCTATAATAAAAGAAATTATAGGACGGGTGAATGGTATGACCTTAGACGAAATAGAAAAAACAATAGAGCGAAGAAACGGGTTCAAAGCGTTGGAAAGTATTTATAGAGATTTGCCCAAAGGAGACTGCCCTGGATGTGCAAGGTGTTGCTATGATGCGGTACCTGCAAGTCTGGTTGAATTTATGCAGATTAGAAAATATTTGGTTCAATATGATCTCCTAGATGAAAAACTGTTTGAACGGGTTTATCATTTTATCCTGACTGAACTTGACCAGATAAATGCTTGCCCTTTTCTTATAGACAACAGGTGTATGGTATACCCCGTAAGGCCTTTGACCTGTCGATTGTTCGGCTTTCAGAGTCGCACGGAACAAAATCAAAGGCGCGTGCAACTTAAAAAATCCCACAAAAAATCCCAGCGCTATTTTAGAAAAGTCTATGGTTATGAAGTTTCGGACGCTGTTATCAATCATGTGATTGAATTTTGTGAAGATTTTGTAGTGGGTGAAAAATGGAGTCGTCAAAAAAGTGGGCAGTGTTATGATGAATTGATGCGGTTGGATTCGCACTATTTCATCGAAAAGAGTGTGCCGGAATCTTGGTTTAACAAGACTTTGGTCGACTGGATTTTGATGCTATCAGGGGAAGAGCTGCGCGTTTGTGAGGAACGCGAAAAACGGCTAATTGATAATACCATTGAGTATAAATAAGTTAAAATAAATTCGACAAAATTTTGATTGACATTTTATTTATCCACATGTATAATAATTGACTTTTGATTATAGTCATGTTATACTGAAAGGGACAAAAATGATGGGGTGAATCAATGGCAAACAATGAAACGTTGATGCAGATACGTCGAAGTATTGAGGGTAGTGTGGGCCAAAAGGTTCAACTGAGAACCAACAAAGGGAGAAAGAAATCCCTGATTAGTCAAGGTGTTTTGGACAGTGTTTACCCAGCGGTTTTTATCGTCAGAGTAGATGATGGACTTTTGTCTGAGCGGAAACTCTCCTACAGTTATTCAGACGTTTTGACTGAAACTGTAGAGCTCACTTTTTCGCCAGCTTTGATGTAGTAGGGTTCCTTGAGCTTTATAGCGCACAAAATAACCTTCATAAGTTTCAAGATTAAGAATTGATTCCAAGTTACGGCGCCCTTTCTCTCCTAAAGAGAAGGGGCTTTTGTTTTTTTGAATGAATCATGATTAGAGGTCAAAAGCAAGTTTCTCGACTATTCATACTGCAAATAGTGCCAGTTGAACCATCCGGAACTATTTGCGGTATGAATAGGATCAACTA
>JBBRGL010000169.1:0-6322 GCA_038240675.1 Peptostreptococcales bacterium | reverse complement strand
GACAAAGCCAAAAGGAAGACTTAGATAGCCAATGGGACCCCATATCCATTTGTTGAGGCCTCTTCGACTGGCATCTATAAAAATCCAAGTGCCTTGAATGATAAGCAGTATACATAAAAGGATATAGATGCATTTAGGTATTTCTGGTGCCTTTGTTTTCATTGTTTTTAGCCGGTGCCATTTTTCTTGAAACTGTGTGCAACAGGATGCTTTCTCTTTGTCGTTCATGAGATACCTCCTTAAAATATGCGTACTCTATTTTAAGTGTAACACACTTTAAAGCCGCTTTTGTAAAAGAAATTGTTTTAGAGATTCACAGGGTCTTTTTCAAAGTAGACTCGGTTTGAAATTTCTTTGGCATGATACACTTCTTTGATGACTTCTTCGACCTTTTCAAGAATAAGGTCACATTCTTCTTTAGAAATATTGTAGTAGAGGAACAAATCCTCAAATTTTTTGAGTGCTTCGTTAAGTTCCCCACCCACTTTTATAAAATTCTTAATATTGCTGCTGGTCATTGCATGCTTAAACTGTTCTAAATCAACCGCGATAACCTTCACAATATCCTCTTCCGAATCAAGGGTTATAAGATCCAATGGGTATGGTTTGATGCGTTCCAAATAGAATTGATCTTTTGTATTGATATTATAGACATATTCCACTTTCAAACCGTTGATATCGAAGCTAATAAAGCTCATTTTGCTGTTAATCTGCTCTACTTTAGCACCCATTTGTACCAGCTTCATTTCATGTTCGCTTTCTTCACTGATTATATAGCCTCTCATATGCATACCTCCTAGAAATAGAATACAGTAAAGTACCCCGTCAATACAACCATAATTAGCAGCATACCCGGAAAAGCAACTTTCATGTATTCAACAAAATCAATTTTATTGCCGCGTTTATTGAGCATGCCACCGATAATAACGTTACATGACGCACCGATGAGGGTTCCATTTCCACCCATACACGCACCGGCAACCAGGGCATACCAGAGGACAGGCGACGTCATACCCCCGATGACGGCCATACTTTTTATAAGGGGAATCATAGCAGCGACAAATGGCACGTTATCGAGGAAGGCGGACAGTATAGCGCCTATCCATAAAATCAAGATGGCTGTCAAATAAAGATTCCCACCTGTAAGGGTAATTATATTCTTTGCGAGCATTTCTATGAGGCCAATTTTCACAAGTGCGCCGACGAGAACAAAAAGTCCGATAAAGAAGAAAATCGTATTCCATTCAACTTCCATCAAGATCTCTTCAGGATCAATATTGGTGAGCAGGAGCAAAAGTGTTCCACCAAACAAAGCGATTGTGGCTGTTTCCACATGCATCGCTTGATGCATAATAAATCCGACTATAACAAGTGCGAGAACGCCTAGACATTTGTAAAGTAAAAGTCTATTGGTAATGGCTTTCGACTCATCCAGTTTAAAAATTTTAGCCTTTGCATGATCGTTGACTTTAGTTGATTTTTTGTACATAAATGTAAGATATGCAAGAATGGTGATTGTCGCAACAAATGCTATTGGCACCATGTTTTTTGAAAATTCTAAAAAATCGAAGTGTGTTGCAGACCCGACCATAATAGTGGTTGCATCACCGATAATCGTTGCTGTACCGCCGATATTGGATGCGAAAATCATGGGAATCATAAAAGGTATGGGATTTACTTCTAATGTATCGGTAATAACAAAGGTTACAGGTGCAAGCAACAGGACCGTGGTGACATTGTCTAACAAGGCTGATGCCACTAAAGTAATCAGCGCAAACAATATGGCAATGGGCCATGGTTCGCCTTTTGCCGCTTTGGCTGTTCTAATGGCAACATACTGAAAAAAACCTGTTTTCTTAATGACACTGACGATGACCATCATGCCGATGAGAAGGCCAAGGGTATTGAAATCCACACTGCTGAGTGCCTCTTCTTGAGAGAGTACATTGAAAAGAACCATCAATAGTCCTCCCATAAGCGCGATGACCATTCGGTTAAATTTTTCAGATATGATGGCGATATAACTGACTACGAAAATGCCCACTGTTAAAATAAATTGATTCATATTCTGTCTCCTTTGCATAAACTCCATTACCCACTATACACCTCTTTTCCAGATTTGCAAGATGCCTAAATGGTCTACCTATTGGAATCATTCGATAAGCAAACGTTTTCTACTGTTTTTCTAAAAAAACATTTTGAGTTTTCTAACAGGTGCATCTTTAAGTAGATGTTTCTATTTGTGACTTTTCCGTAATATCAGCATTTTAAATGGTGTTATTTAGCCATTAGCCTTTAATAATCAAAATATATCTGCCTTACTCCATTTCTGTACACATGGATGTGATTAAAAACAATTTCACTAAAAATTATTTTTTTACAACAAAAAAAAGACGAACACTTTCGTCTTTTTTTGTTGTTTGTTTTGATTTTATAGAGTTAGAGACATCCGATTAAATTGTCCAACCATCGTGTACTATGCCAATAAGCAACCAATTGCCCCCTACATTTTCAAAAACTAGTCTCAGGCTGGCCCAATCTATGCCCCCATATTGAGGGTCAAAACCCGTAAAATGAAATTCCACAAAGGAAGCAGTAGGATACGCTGTCACCAAATTGTTGATAGAATTTCCAGTGCCGATCGCTGTATTATTCCCGATCATGTGTGGATTTACAAAATCTTGATCTGTGACAAATTGAGTAAAATAGGCCGCTGGTGTCAGGGCAATAGGATCTCCTGAGCCATCAAAACTCCCCCAAGTATACACTGTAGGATCAGTCAGTATGTTCGGGATTTGTGCAGTGGTAAAAACCAAATCATTTGTGGTGTCAATCATCGAATAGGGTGTAAATCTAACACCCAGTGTGGGATGCACATATGGCGCAAGTCCTGCCATATCTCCATCAGCGAGGAGTTGAGCCACTGCAAGGGACGTCATGAGGAGCGTGGGCGGCGAAGCGGCAGAAGATGGTGTCTGTGCATCAGAAGCAGCGGCTTTGAGTGCTGCGACTTCAGTTCCTAATTGCTGATTTTCTGTCTTCAAGTTCCCTATTTCTTGCTTTTGTGAGTCCAGTTGCTGTGTTAAATCTACTTGCGGTGGTGCCGAGCAACCAACGCCGATGAGCATTACCAAGATTAACAAGTTCAAAAGAATCATTTTTTTCATAAGTTTACTTCCTCCTTCTCTATTACATTGATACCCATTCTCATAGAGGTGAAACTTCAAGTGTGTGATGTGAAATGGAAAGTGTCCTGAAACACTGCATCTTTAGAATAGCATAGTAAATCAAAAGGGTTGTTCGGCGCTTCGCGTGGGACAGTAGTGGGACGGTAGTATGCGTGTGATTGTTTTGGGGTCGAGACCTATTCCGGTCACTTTATGCGCATGATTTGAGTGTTGCATTTAATGTTGATTAGGCTGATTGCTTTAGAGTGAAAGAACATACTGAATGCGGCTATACTGAAGACATAATCCCTTGCGTTGGCCACAATTCTCAGCGAGATGTAACCTCTAGTGTCGACATGGTATAGCCTTCATGAAGTCCTGAAATAATAGCATGAAGTCCTGCCCTTACATACATTCCTGAGAGTTTTTCATTGTAGGTGAAAAGACCAGTGATGGTACTGAATGTCAAAGCTTCAAACTGACCTTCTGAATTCCGTCTGATATTGTCCACAAGGGCTAAAGGACAATAGCGCTGAACGATAAAATCCTCATTTGCTTTTTCGAAAAGAAGAGACTTCCACGCTTCATCACTATAATCCTTTCCTGCACAGACACCTTTTGAAGCATAGTAATCCACAGGCTTAATGATATACTCCGAGCGACTCACCGAGTAGAGGGGAATATCTGCTGATTTGAGTGGTCTTGTGAACGGTACATGGGCATCTACAAAATCCAGTTGTTCAGGTGTCAGATACGTTCTAAAATGGGGTTCGTGGAGCACTTGGAAAAATCGTTTGGTGTGAACAATCTGGGTTTTGATCGAACCGATGAGGCAGGTCTTTCCAGACTCTATGCCCTTGATAAACTCAGGAATTTCGTCATAATGGTCCATCATATCTTTGGTCACAAGACGTCTGTAGACAATATCGATCCTTTTTTCCTGGGTGTACATGTAGCCGTCACGGTAGTGTATATCTCTTGGGTCCACGATCAGGCAGGTGTATCCACCAGTCTCGAATGCACTTTTGAATACCTCGAATTCGATGGAACTCCCCTTATCGATAAAGTCGACTATGGCAACAACGGGAACTTGGTTTGGTGACTTGTGATCTTTAGAAAATTCCCCGTAGAGTAGCTTCACTTCCCTGACCCAGCTGTGGAAAAGCTCATAGCGCTTAAAAGAAAAGTCGGTTTCAAAGTGTTTCATAAGTGCTGTGGTACTCAAGATCTGCGAAATCTCGTGTTCCTCATTCATAGCTGATGCCCCGTCCGCATTGAGTTCGCAGAACATATACTTGTCAGGGCCATAATAAAATATATCAAAACGCCCCATAGGCACTGGTGTGGTATAGCCATGAGGGAGCCGAATCAGTGCATCTAATTTTTCATCAAATTGAAACAGCTCTCGAACACTGGGTTCGTTGAGGTAAAGCTCTATGGTTCTGTTGACCACATCGTGTATGCCTGCCAGCGCCGCTTTAAAGGTTTTAACATCTTCACTTGTATAAAACTTAGGAATGTGAAGATAGGGTACGGGCGCACCTTTATAAATCGCCTTCGAATCCGCTACGCGTTTTTCAGTATCCTCGAAGTCTGATTGATATATCTCTATATGATTCATAAAATGCTCGACTAATTTTTTCTCTAAAGTCATTTCTAAACCTCTCTATATTTTTTTATGGTTCCGAATTGAAAGACTCACGAAACGTCTGAAAGTAGCCCTCTCACAACAGTTGCTACATCGAGAAATTCCGCTGTGTCCGTGGCGGCCAGTCTTCTCAAGTAAGCCGCCATTGACCCTTCTTTCTCACCGAGGTCTTTAAGTTTCTGGAGACTCTCACCTTCTTGAATAGATAAAACAGATAAGGCCTTATCCACCATCCAATTCTTTAAATCCACCAGTTCTGGCGTCACTGCATTGGCCACAGCATGAATCAGTGCCTGATTTTGGGTATTGACCCAATCGTCGCCCACCAATAGCGACCGTTCATAAAATGCATTGAGATTTTCAGCATTATAGAAAATGCCTTTGACAAGCGCTGCAAGAGAAATATTGTAGGGATAGGGCATGGCATCTGGCATTCTGATTTCGAGGAACCGTTTTAGGCGTATGTCGGGGAAAACCATGCTCTGCAAATGTTCCAAATCCTTGCTGTCAAAAGCGTAAAGCGGCAACAAATCTTTAAGAAGAGACTCTTGAGTTTCGATGATGCCTCCCCCGGAAGCGATGAGTATAGGCGGCAAGGACAACAGATAGGCTGCATAATCTTTAAACCCAAATCGCTCAGTCAGGCACCCTTTGATAAGCTTTGACCTTTTGACATCCGTCTCATTCCAAATTTTAAGCCTTCTATTCCCAGCGCTATCAAGTTCCCCTTCAAAAATGGGTGTTGCATCATACAAAGAGGCTATTGCAGGCGACAAAAAATTTGCCACTCTAAATTTTTTAATAAAATCCGCTTCATCGCTGTAATCTATAGAAACTTGTGTCGCCGCCGTTCCTTTCATCATGTTGTGACAATAGTTTCCTTTATCTTCGAAATATTCATACATGAGTCCATACCGTTTTTTAGGCAGCAGTGATAGTTCGTCGATTTTGGTCTTTGGATGATACCCAAGCGACACGAGACATTGATTCGCCAAAAGCACTTCCCCAATTTCGGACAACACGGTTTCATAAGCCTGATCAATTTCACAGACCCCGCTAAAGGGTTTGAGGCTTATTTCCACCTGCCCGCCTGGTTCAAGCGTCAGGGTGTGCCCCTCTTTTTCTATGCCAAATACATTGCCCTCTTCTGCCGAAAAGCTGCGCCACCCTCTTTTAATGAGCGCTTCAAGCAGGTCTCTTTGGCCATTTTTTTCGTGATAATCATAGCTTCTCAAGGTTGAACGGTCCACAAGGAAGTGTTCAAATTCCATTCCAAGGAGATCAGGCTCTTTAACCGCATTAGATTTGTAAAATGCAATTTGATTCTCAATATACGCTGCTTCAGTAAAAATTAATCCCTTCATCCTTAACCTCATTTCTAACCGCTATGGTGACACTCTTTTGTTTTCTTTAAAAACAGAACTTATTGAAGCCTCCAGCCCTATTTGCGGCATAAAAAGATCAACTATTTTATTTCGACACTCTAAATATGATTAAGGTGTCAAAA
>JBBRGL010000168.1:0-6361 GCA_038240675.1 Peptostreptococcales bacterium | reverse complement strand
CATAGTGCACTTAAAGGACAGGGCGCCTTCCAAGCTTTCAGGCGGTGAAAAACGCGCAGCAGCAATAGCCTCTGTATTGTCCTTAGAGCCAGACATCCTTATTATGGATGAGCCCACATCCGCCCTTGACCCGAAATCACGGAGGCGAATTATAGCCCTCCTAAACGGATTTTCCCACACCAAAATTATTACGAGTCACGACCTGGACATGGTCCTCGAAACCTGTAGCAGGGTTTTAATTATTCACGAAGGCAAAGTAGCCGCCGCTGGAGATGCATTCACACTCCTTTCGGATTCTGAACTAATGGAATCTTGTGGATTGGAAATGCCTCTCTCACTACAGAAATTAGATAATTGAAATAGGGTCAGAAGAATTATACCAAAATAACTAAGAAAGGGAACTTACCTATGGCCTATGATTTATCCGAAAAGCTCGTGGTTGCAATTTCATCAAGAGCCTTGTTTGATCTTGAAAAAGAGAATGAAATCTATGAGACGGCTGGTCTTCATGAATATGCTAAGTTTCAACTTTTGAATGAAGAAATCACTTTACAGAATGGGACTGCTTTTCCGCTTGTCAAAGCATTACTTGATTTAAACAAGAAATTCGATGCCCCTATAGTCGAAGTCATCGTGATTTCACGCAATAGTCCTGAAACGGGTCTGCGGATTTTTAACTCTATTGATTCCTACAATTTAGGCATAGTAAGGGCGGCTTTTACTGGGGGAGCAGATATAGCAAAGTACTTAAGCGCTTTCAAAGTCGATTTATTTTTGTCCAAGAACGAAGAAGATGTTCAACAAGCTATCAATAATGGATTTGCGGCAGCCATTATTTATAACGCCCCAGAAAACAACACCCCTGATGAAACCCAGATCAGAATTGCTTTTGACGCTGATGCAGTGGTGTTTTCAGATGAATCCGAGAAAATATACAAAACTCAAGGCTTAGAGGCTTTTATTGAGCATGAAAAAATCAATTCTGGCAAGGATCTTCCTGAAGGACCATTTGGTAAGCTACTCAAAACACTGTCAAAGATAAAAGAAAAAAATGACGCACTGATTCGAATTGCCATAGTCACTGCACGCAATAGCCCGGCTCATAAAAGGGTTATTTATACCCTTAGACATTGGAATGTCAAAATTGACGAAGCTTTTTTCTTGGGGGGAATTGAAAAAAAAGATGTCCTAAAAGCCTTTAATGCCCATATTTTCTTCGATGATCAAGACAGTCACACACGTCCGGCAAGCGCAGTTGTGCCTTCGAGTAGGGTCCCTTACATTCAGGGATAGTCGGCCTTAGAACACTATTCAAACAATAAAAACGTCTTACACAATTATGAGAATCCGGTGAAAATATGTCCTTTCTAAAAATTCAATTGAATGATTAGGGTGTCAAAAGCCCTTAGTTGATCATATTCATACTACATATAGTTCCGGATGAATCAACTGGAACTATATGTAGTATGAATATTCGAGAAACTTACTTTTGACACTCTAACCATTGAATCGTTTGAAAAAATTCGCCTATGCCTTAAAAAAGGATATATTGGCTCTCTATTTGGCGTATAAAAGAAGGGATGTCTCTTTAGTTGCCAAAATAGTCACCGTTATTGTAGTTGGCTACGCACTGAGTCCCATCGATTTAATACCAGATTTCATCCCCATTCTGGGCTATCTAGACGATTTGATTTTGTTGCCACTTGGGATAGCACTTGCGGTAAAGTTGATTCCAAAAGAGATCATGGAGGACTGCCGCACTGAAGCGTGCCGTATCTTCAAAGATAACAAACCCCAAAGTCGAATAGCTGCTATTATTATTATCGTTATATGGCTTGTGATTATTCGACAGTTGTTTGTTATAATGGCCCTATAGAATAGAAACAATCAAGGACAGCCTTTGGAGGATATATGGATTTATTTACAATGAGTCGTGATGTGGAACTCAAGAAAACAGCACCTCTTGCAGAGCGCATGAAACCTACTAGCTTTGAGGAGTTATACGGCAATGAAAGTATGATCGGAGAGGGTTCTCTTCTGAGAAAAGCTATTGCACAGGATAAAATTACGTCTATGATCCTCTACGGACCGCCTGGATCTGGAAAGACCAGTATGGCGCGGCTTATTTCCGATGTGACAAAATCAGAATTTATACAGCTCAATGCCGTCACTTCCAATATCAAAGAAATCCGAGAAGTGATAGAAGGCGCTGAGCAACGGCTGAGCTTTTATCAAAAGCGGACGATTCTTTTCCTCGATGAAATTCACAGGTTCAATAAAGCACAACAGGATGGACTCCTTCCTTCAGTGGAGAAGGGTGTCCTTATACTCATCGGCGCCACTACTGAAAATCCTTATTTTGAGGTCAATGGTGCACTGATATCAAGGTCTTTGGTTTTCAAACTGGATCCGCTCTCTGAGGACTCTATTCGAAAAATTATAGGGCGTGCACTGGTGGATGATGACAAAGGCCTAGGGGATTTCAACTTGACCCTAGACGAGGATGCAATGGAAATTCTCCTTCGGTTCAGCGGTGGAGATGCAAGAAAAGCGCTTAATATCATAGAACTGATCGCCTATACAAAAACGTCGTCTGGCAGTATAACGGCCGACGAAATCCTCAGCACCCTTCAAATCAGCACACAGCGCTATGACAAAAATGGGGATCAACACTACGACGTTATTTCAGCTTTTATAAAAAGCGTACGGGGATCTGATGTACAGGCAGCGCTGTATTATTTGGCGCGGATGATTGAAGGCGGCGAAAGTGTGGATTTCATAGCGAGGCGTCTGATTATACTGGCTTCCGAGGATATCGGGAACGCTGACCCACAGGGCCTTATTCTGGCTGTCCAGTGTGCTCAAGGCGTACGTATGATCGGCATGCCAGAAGGCAGAATCCTGCTGGCTCAGGTCACCACCTATCTGGCCCTAGCCCCAAAATCAAACTCTAGCTACGTAGCCATTGATGCCGCTTTGGAGCATGTTAGAACCCACGGCAGCGAAAGTGTGCCTCTTCATCTGAGAGATGCGAGCTATAAAGGCGCCAAACAATTCGGACACGGCAAAGGGTATCAATACCCCCATAGTTTTGAGGACGGCTGGGTAGAACAGCAGTATTTACCCGATGCTTTGACGGGCTCAACATTTTATACGCCAAAACCCGTTGGCTATGAAAATAACCTTTATAAGCGGTTTGTTGCATTGTCAAAAAAACTATAAATGATTAAGGCGTCAAAAGTCCGTAGTTGATTTTATTCATACTGCATATAGTTCCGGAGTATTCAACTGGAACTATATGCAGTATGAATAATCGAGAAACTTACTTTTGACACTCTAATCATTAAAAAAGGCCTATAAATCGCGGAAGCGATTTATAGGCCTTTTTTTATAGTATGAGTTAGCTTTGTTTTAGTTTTTAATGACGAGATCGCTTTTGTGAAGAGAGCCCTCTAATAGGAGTGTGTCAAATGTATCAATGGCACTGAACTGCATGGTATAAGTGTCGTAAACGCCTCCATAGTTGCCATCACTTGGAGGAGTTGGACCTTTTTCAGCAGCCAGTGAACCGATATTTTTTGCGAGCTTCTTGAAAATCCGTTCTGCTTCATCGGCAGAGGTGCCGGCTTTGACGATGAGCTCAATAGTGACTGTATTTTCATTTGCAGACAATTGACAGTTTTCATAAGCGGGTTCTAACTCTATAGTTTTTCGTGCTTTTTCAAGGAGTACATCGTCAATAATCGCCGCATCTGGGTCCTCTACAACTGTGCCAGCGGATTCTTTAACGATTGTTTCAGTAGAGGTCTCTTTTTCATTTTCTTTAAGCGCAATTAGCTCTTTTACCTCTGGTAAATGATACGACGCGTAAAGTGCACCCGTCAGAAAGACGAGGCAAATGGTCATGGTAATAAGTGTGCGCTTATTTTGAACGAAATTAGAAAGGGTACTGATGAAATAATCTATAAACCCCATAAATAGCACAATGGCCAAAAATCTCAACCAGTGATCAGGTACAGACAAGGCGAATGCTCCCGCATACAACGCTAACCCCACAATCCCTTTAATTCCTTTAATTTGACTCAGAAAAGGCAAATGCAAATGTACAATTTCCTTTTCTCTAATTACTTTTTCAGTGGCATCGGGTGTAGGCTTTTTCTCTTGAAGCCGTTTTAATCTCTCTTCAAATTTATGTGCATCTCCTTTAATATCACCACTTTTAATTTTATCGATGGCTTTATTGCAAACTTCAATGGAATCAGAAAATTTCTGACTCTTTTCAAGGAGGACACTGAGACGATCAAAGGCATAGTCATCATAAGGCTGAAAGGACGTGATGACCTCAGAAAAAAGTTCTATTGCTTTTTGAATATTACCAGATTGCTCCATTTTTTTGGCTTGATTTTGTAACAAATAGTATTGGTCAAAGCGATCGGACATGAAAAAAACCTCCAGAGGGATAATATCTATTATATCGTGCTCTGAAGGCTATTTATGCAATTATTTTAAATGTTTTAGTGGAAATGGATAATATCCACATCACCAAAGACGACGGACAATGTAATATAAACGTGTACATCAGAACCTTCTGCTTTATAAGTCTCTTGAAATTTATTCATAATACCCCCATATTTATGTCCAATAAAATCAAGGTCAGCCATGGTGACGTTTGCGTCTATATGGAGGTTGATATCTTTTGAAAACACAAGGTCTAAATCGCCAAAGACACATGTTGCATCTATATAGGAATTACCAGACTCAAAATCTGATTTGCTATACACGAGACGCTGAGAGCTAAATACAGTGGTCAACTGCCGTTTTTTTAAAGTCCCTTGAGTCTTTTGAGTGTTGTTTTGAGTCTTTGAATCAGCGTCGGCTGTAGGATTTGAAGGGTTCGCACGAGCATCAAGAGGCGCTTCATCAATTTCAGCGCCAGGGCTATAGTAAGTCTTATTTTGATGTTCAGGAGACACGTATTGATCCTTTTGTGCAGATGCCGTTGAGGATGGATTTCGATTGATAATCGAGTAACCAATCAAAATAAAAATTCCAGGAACCATCAGTTTCTCGAGAAGACCAAAACCCAAAAATTTGAGACCAATTGAATCAAATAGTGTACTGATTCCCACTAAACCCAGGATAAGTGCCGCAACTTGCTTTCCCTTTAGATAGGACTGGTAAGCCCAATAAAGCAAAAGTAAGGGGATGAGAAATTGAAAAATATTGATCTGGCTGAAAAAAGGGATGTTGAAATTTTTGAAAACAAAAAAAACACCGAGAATAATCAGCAATAAACCGAGTAAATACCGAGATGCGTCTTGTTTCATATAAAAACCTCCGATAGGATTACTTCGAATATGTATTGCTTCTATTGCATCACGTTGGCTCTCGTAGACACTGAGAACGCCGTTTGATATCACTATTCATATTATAGCATCTCAGCTCTGTTGCGTAGCCAAACTAATCGAATTTTAATAAACTTTAAACCAAACCTAAGACAAGCAAAAGAGGCAAATAAACATACTGTCCGGATATCCGTACTAAGAAATAGGTACTATTCCCGATTTGAGAACAAACGGATGATTTATTGTGGGTTTAAGGCGTTTAATCTTGGCATAGCTTTTGCGATACTGTAAGGTGAGTAAGATAAAATACATTTATGTGAAAGAAGGTAACCTTATGAATTATGAGTTTGACGGCTGTGATATTAAATCCCTTGCCTATGAATATAAAACGCCTTTGTATGTCTTTTCTGAAGGGATGATCCGATCAAAGATTGCAGAACTAGAGGCTTGTTTTCTTAACAGCTATGAAAACACGTGTGTCGCCTATGCCTCTAAAGCTTTTTTGAACAAAGCCATGCTAAAAATATTGAACGAGACCGGTTTATCTCTAGATGTGGTCAGCGGAGGCGAACTCTACGCAGCACTCGATGCAGGATTTGATGAAAAGAAAATTTTTTTTCATGGCAACAATAAGTCTTTTGAAGAACTCGCTATGGCTATTGAAGCAGGTGTTGGTCGCCTCGTCGTCGACAATCTCCATGAACTTAATTTGCTGATGAATATCACAAAGGCAAAAGCAAAACCTATAGATATTCTCTTTAGAATCAATCCAGATGTGAAAGGCGATACCCATGATTCCATTTCAACAGGCCAAGCAGATTCAAAATTTGGCGTGGCCCTTGATTGGGATATTTTGAAACCTGTGATTCAAAACCTCATGAATAGTCCATGGATTACACTTAAAGGGTTTCATTTTCACATTGGTTCTCAGCTCATGGATCATCACGGCCACGAAAAAGCCATCAAAGTCGCCTTTGGACTCCTTGAACGCTGCAAAAATGAACTGAACTTCGAGG